>JAIROP010000025.1 GCA_031257475.1 Holosporaceae bacterium | reverse complement strand
CAGCCTTTGCCCGCCTGACTCTGAATGTAGCGTTCCGCCAGAACCCGCTGAGCGTCAAGGGTATTGAACTCTTGCTCCAGTCCCTCTTCCTTTGATTTTCTCGTATAGATTGCACATCGCACAACCGTGACGGTCGATCCATTTGATTGAGTTGTGCTGCTCAACCGACGTGATTTGACGTTTCGGAAGTATTATGACTCGGCCAAGAGCTCGCTCTAACAGCGGCAATAATTTGCTTTTCTATAATTATATTGTGAAGAATGGTATAAATTTCTTCCCTCTTGCCAAAAGCGACGCAATCCCTCTTTTATCACGGTGTTGACATTTTTCGTCGATTTTTCATATACTCAAATGGGTTGTAGGTGGTTGAGGAATTCGTGAGATTATTTCTGGAGGTAAAAATAAGTGCGAGTTTCTATTGATTGATGTTTGTTGGGATGGAGGTAAAGCATGCAAGAAGAAAGTACAAAAACAGTGGATAATGCGGAGAGAATAGAGTCAACCGTAGCAACATTTCGCACTTTCTCTCCGGAAAAGCCTGTGGGCAACGCTGTTGTCTATTTTTGGGAGAGCCATACAAATAATTTTGATGATAAAGAGAAGCATCAGGCTACCATTGAGTTAATTTACAAAGAGTTCGATATGTTCAGTTGTGAAAAATACGAAGTAAGAACTGGGTATTTGAACCGGTACAATTGTTTGTCGAAACCAATGAACGAGTCTTCTCCAGAGGAAATAGAAGAAGCTATAATTAAAGGGGAGCGATCGCAGATTGATTGGGTAAACAGGTGCAAACCAGAACTTCCTGGATTCAGGGTGAAAAACTGGCAGGAATGTATCTCTAAAGATATAAATACTTATTTTGAAGCTTGTAAAAAATTGATAATCGAAAAAATTCAGAAAGATAAAGATTTTGCTGATGCTTTTTCAGGAACTGTTAACGATTATGCAGAAAGACGGGAAACAAATATAATAAACGGAAATGCCTATATGCTTGAAGAATTGTCATGGATATTAAGTTTACCATTGCAGCATTTAAACAAACCAATATATCTAATTCATGTGGGCGTTGTCGGCGATGCTATCAGGGAGCTGTTTGAGCGTTTTTCAAATTTACAAAAAGCTGTAAAGTGGTTATGCCCCAAAATTCAAAAGATTGTATTTTCAAACAAAGCTGATTTTTTATTAGATTATAGAAACAAGAAATATTTTGGGTATTCGTACGCAATGGAAAATAAAGATATAGTTAAACAGATAACCATATTTAAGAAAGTAAATGATCCGTCAAAAGATGAAAAGAACATATTGTATTCTATCATTGAAAGACTTCCAGGACACGTATATTGGTTGAATAGGGATAATGTATATTTGGGGTGCAATGATAAGCAAGCAAAAGACTTTGGTTTAAGATCTCGGGATGATGTTGTAGGAAAAACGAATGAGATGCTACATAGCAAAGAGGAGGCGGAGATTCTGGATAGGATTAATACGAATGTCATGGAAACGGGAATGGAGTACAAGGGAGATGAGCTTGTCTCCTTTTCTGATAGCAGATCTCGTGATGTCCTGACGCACAAGGTGCCGTTATTGGATATTTCGGGGAATGTCATAGGGCTGCTAGGGATATCCATAGACATAACCGACCGTAAGAGAGCGGAATATCTGGAACTGCAGAACCGGTTGCAGGAAATCAAGATACGGTCCCAGGATGAATTTTGTGGATTTACGTTGCGTATGGCGCATGACATTGTTTCTCCATTAAAAAGTTTGGAAAGTTTTGTAAATCACTGTGAGTATCTAAAAGAAAGCGATCATGCCATGCTTAGAACCATCTGTGGGAGCATAGAAAGCATTTCCTCTGATCTTTTGTATCGTTACGAAAAGGATAAGAAAGAGCTGTATAATTCGAAGGAGCAGGATATTTTAGTTTCCCTGTCTCTGCTGGACACAGTGAAGCAGAAAGAGCATCAATATAAAGGGGAAAATGTGGAATTTAAATATTTGTTTGCGCAGAAGGATCGGCTAGCTTTTATAAAAGGAGATCCGACGAGTTTCAGTCGGATGATATCTAATTTGATGAACAACGCAGTGGAAGCGTTTGAAGGGAAACCAGGAGTTGTAGAAATACATCTTGTTGTGGAAAACAAATTGGTAAAAATAGGAATATGGGACAATGGTAAAGGGATGTCGTCGGAAATGGTGAAGAAAATCCTTAATAGTGTTTCCGTTGGAACGACAAAAGCCACAGGACATGGGATTGGGTTGGATCAGGTTAGGGACACGCTGTGTTTGTACAATGGGAAGATGGCCATAGCCTCGAAGGAAGGAGTAGGGACGAAAATAACGGTTTCCTTTGTTGCTTCGGCGCCACCGAGCTGGATTACGGATCGAGTGGTTTTTCCCAAGGGCACGACGGTGGTAGTCTTGGACGATGATGAATCAATGAGCGGTGTATGGGAGAATCTTTTAAGGGATTATTCCAATGATTTGACGCTGAAATTTTTTGCAAAAGCAGCAGCAGCGGAGGATTTTCTGAGGTCTTCCAGCTGCGAAAAAGAGAGGACATTTGTTTTAACCGATTATGATTTAAGGAGCGAAAACAACGGTCTCATGGTAATTCTAGCAAACGGAATGAGGGAACGTTCCCTCATAGTAACGAGCCTGCAGAACGCCAGCAAAATGCAGGAACAGGTCGTTGCTTCAAATATACAAATATTGCCCAAACAGTTTCTGGATAATATTCAGATAATCGTTGAATAGCATGGCGTACACTCTGTCTCGTCGGCTAGAATTCTGCGCCAGTAAACTCTTCGGCTGTTACTTTTCTGACTAATCCCGTCTTCCTCGGCTGGCGCGTCGTCCATATTTTGTGCCCATATTTTTATATATCGTGTGCAGCCGCTTGTTGTGCGATTTGCTCCTCTGGAGATACTCTCTGCCAACAGACCCCATATATTCAGCCAAGGAAAAGATCCTCTGGGCAACGGTCTTCGTTCCCTCTGTTACGGCAACGACGTTAGTTGCTGTCTTGTTGAGATAATCTCGTCGATTAAACCAAACGTCTTTGCCTCCTCTGGATCCATAAAATTGTCCCGATCCATGGCTTTTTCGATTTCTGCCAAAGGTTTTTTCGTGTGATCCTCATAGATTTGGTTCAGTCGATGACGAAGCTTGATCACTTCCTTCGCGTGAATTTCGATATCCGAAGCCTGGCCTTGATATCCTCCAGACGGCTGATGGATCATAATGCGAGAATTTGGTAGAGAATATCTTTTGCCTTTCGCACCAGCCATCAAAAGAAATGATCCCATGGATGCCGCCTGTCCCATACACAGAGTGATTACGTCCGACGCTATATACTGCATCGTGTCATATATGGATAACCCAGAGCTGACCACTCCTCCTGGCGAATTTATGTAAAGATATATGTCTTTCTTTGGATTCTCGGACTCCAAAAAAAGTAGCTGTGCACAGATGACACCCGCAGACACGTCATTCACTTCTCCGCTCAGGAATATTATCCGCTCCTTGAGCAGGCGAGAATAAATATCATAGGATCGTTCCCCCCTGCCGGTCTGTTCTACCACCATTGGGATCAGAGTATTCTTAATCATTGCCATGGACTCCCTGGCTTAGTTGCTCCGGATTATCTTTGAAGAAGTCGAAGGGCTCTTCATCCAAAGCGACAATGTCCTCGATGGTACACATTTCTTCGGTAACCTTTATCTGACTAACCAGGAAATCTGTAACTTTTTCCTCCAGCAGTGGCCCAACGATTATTCTAATATTATCCTCCTGGGTGTATATATCCCAGATGGCTTTTTCCTGACCTGGGTGCATTGAGGCAATGTGAGAGATGGCTTTGGAAAGCTCCTCGTTAGACACAGATATTTTCTCTTTCTTGGCTATTTCCGCCACAACAAATCCCAGTCGCACCCGACTCTGGGCGATTTTCAAACATTCCTTCTCAATATCACTGCTAAATTCCTTGTTCAGCCGCTTGGCTTCCTCTGAAATTTGCTGTTGAACCACTTTATTCTCAGCTTCTTCCATGCTTTGAGGAACAGGAAAATCGTACATGAGCGACATCTTCTCTAGAAGTTCTCGTTTCATCACATCTCGGCTCATGTGAGCATACTTTGCCTCCAAGACGTTCTTGGAAAATTTCTGGACATCTTCCAGATTTTCAAATCCCAAATACTTCGCAAATACCTCGTCCAGGTCATATTCGGTGGGACTGAGCACTTTTTTAACGACGGCTCTGTAGGTCAGCGTTTTTCCTGCAATGTCTTTCTTCTGGAAATTCTCGGGATAAACAACGGGAAACTCTCGAACCTCTCCATCCTTAGCACCCAGAAAATGCCTTCCAAAGTCATCAACCAGCGGAGTTTTTCCGAGGATTATTTCCATTCCCTTTATTTTCCTTACCTTTCCTTTCAATTTCTTGTTAAACGTCTGCATTTCTATGTCTACAAAAATCATATCTCCGTCTTTAACATCTTCTTCGCTTACAACCCATTTTGTATGCTCTTTTCTCAGAGCTTCTGTGGTTTTATGCACTTCCTCTTCCGGAATCTCCACAAGGCGTTTCACGATTTCTATGGTGGAAATATCTTGCAGTTCAAAGGATGGAAGCGTTTCAAATTTCAATTCAATCTGCAATCCATTTTCATCATCTTTAACTATGCTGACAGAATGAGAGGAGGCAAGTTTTTCACTGGCCAGGATTTCTTTGCAAGCATCTCTGACAGCCTGCTGTTTTGCATCGCTGGAGATGCTCGCTCCATACATCTGTTTAACGACATCCAGAGGCACCTTTCCCGGACGAAATCCGTCCACATGAACTTTTTTGGTGACTTCCAATTGCTTCGCAATCTCAATAGTTTCCAGTTCTTCTTTGGAAATTGAAAAAACAAACCGCTTTTTCAGTCCTTCAGCGGCTGTTTCTATAATTTTCATAAATCACTCTCCCTAACCCTTGGTGCGGACGGAGGGATTTGAACCCACACAGCCTAAGCCACCAGAACCTAAATCTGGCGCGTCTACCAATTCCACCACGTCCGCAAATCAAGGATGTTTATAACATTTTTGTGGAACAATTAGCTAGTACAAGTTACTATTTTATGCGGAGAGGAAGAACTGATGACACAGAAACAAAAATGCAGGATATATTCTCGGGAAGATTTCGGTGAATTGCTAAAAGCTGGCCAATTGGCTGCTCATATTTTAAACTATATAACTCCGTTTGTACAAAAGAATGTTAGCACTGCAGAGCTGGATCGCCTGTGTCACGAAGAAATTCTCCGGTGCGACGCAATTTCGGCAACTCTGGGCTACAGTGGATATCCCAAAGCTACCTGTATCTCCGTGAATCACGTCGTTTGCCATGGAATTCCTTCGGAGAGAAAGCTAAAGGAAGGAGATATCCTGAACATAGACGTGACCGTAATTTTAAATGGTTGGTATGGAGATGCCAGCCGAATGTATTGTGTGGGCAAAATATCAAAAAAAGCTCAGGAATTAATTGATGTCGCTCGGAATGCACTGTCTCTTGCCGTTGACCTCGTGAAACCTGGGATATACCTTGGCGACATCGGTCATGCCATACAAACCTATGTGGAATCCAGAAAATTTTCAGTGGTCAGAGATTACTGTGGACATGGCATCGGGCGCGTTTTTCACGACAACCCCACTGTACTGCACTTTGGTAGACCTCAAACCGGGCTGCTGCTGGAGCCAGGCCATGTTTTTACCATCGAACCGATGGTAAACGTGGGTGAATACAAAACCAAGCTTATGGCAGACGGCTGGACTGCGATTAGCTGCGATCACTCCCTGTCTGCTCAATTCGAACACACCATCGGCGTCACAGAGACTGGGCGCCAGATTTTTACTATCTAGGACGCCCCTGTCTCACTGGCTCGCTGACAGGTGTCAGCTGCCAGTCAGCTGGTAGGCCATGAAGTAACTTTTCTAAAAAATTCATTGTAATCAACATAATCTCCCCATCTTTGATCTGAGAAATATCAAAAGTTTCGGTTGTAAAGATTTGGTCCACGTTTATGCATATCCCACCAATGGAGGAAAACACGCTACGAACCAAATCATTGGATTTTTCCAGATCCAGAAAGGCTAGTCCCCGCTGCTTGAGCGTTTCAGCAATTCTTGTCATGTCTTTTTTTGATTTGGTTAGCAATGTTGGGGATACATTTGCAATTCCCAGCGCATATTTTGCAGATGACAGTAGCCGCAACAGCCTATCCATATTTTCGTCGTCATTGGCCAGGAACGGGGACATTGCCTTACCGGCAGGGAGAGAGGTCTGCGTTGGCATAATCAGAAAGAATTCATGTCCCCTTCTCCGAATTTGCTCTACAACATTCTCCAGGTTTTCGATATACGGAGGCACGACAAAGGTAATTCTCTGGTCTTTCAGGCTATCTAGACCTCTTTCTACCTCTTTTCCATCAGCAACCAAAACCACCAGGCGTAATTTTTTCATGGATTTTCTCTGTGCTCGTGCAGAATACGCTTCGAACACCGTAGCCCCTTCAGGAGAAATTTTAGGTAGATAGCCATAGCTGGTTTTTTCGTAGAAATCATCTTCCTTTTCCTTAAAAATGTCCTTTGCCGGTCCCTCAGCTTTCTTTTCTTCGGTTTCTACAATGAGATTTTTGTCTATCAATATTCTATACTGATAATTTGGCGTCGACTTAGATAAAAAACGATGATAAATTTCCACACATAGCACAAAAAAAATCGTGAACGATACGAATATTCCCCAGGCGTATCGTAGTCTTTTGTTCATTTTCCAAGCCCTATTTGCTTAAATTTGGTAATAGTTCGGATAATGTCAAAAGCCTTGCCCAGTTGATAGTCCTGTTCCAATCTCTCTCTCAGAGGCAATTTTCTATACACCAACTCATGATCTTCTTCCTCATCGTCTGGAAGTTTTTTATTCTTTAGTTTGGCGAGATCGTCCAAAGCCTTTTTGTTTTGGTCTTCGGATAGCTTTCTCGCCTTTTCATTTGCATCCAATGCATTGTTAAAGGACTCCTCGCGGATGGTGAACAAGCTTTCCGGTTTTTTCACTATTGCATAGTCTGCGACTATATCAGGGGCAATTCCGTTGGCCTGAATGCACTCTCCGCTCGGCGTATAGTGTTTTGCGACGGTTATTCTTATAGCGGTTTTTTCAGACAGTGGTATTATTTTCTGGACCGACCCTTTGCCGAACGACCTGACACCAACAATTATTGCTCGCTTGTTATCCCGCAGTGCTCCAGCAAGAATTTCCGGCGCGGAGGCAGTCCCACTGTTGATTAGTGCCACAAGAGGCACTCCGTTGGTCAGATCCTTTCCATCGGCATGGAAAGTTTTGGAATTCTCAGAAGTGCGGCCACGTATTGACACAATCTTGCCTCGGTTGAGGAAAATATTAGCCGTGGATACTGCCGCATCCAGCAGTCCTCCCGGATTGTTGCGGAGATCCAATACGATTCCGTTTAACTTCTGTCCCTTTCGTTGATTTGCCACGACGAATTTTTTTATGCTTTCCGTGGTATTCTTGTCGAATGTGGAAATTCTAATGTACCCAATATAATCCACAATTTCGGCCTTTACCGATTCCACTTTAATGATGTCTCGAACAATTTGCACGTCGAACGGCAGTTTGTTGCCACGTTTTATTTTCAGTTTTACCTTAGTTCCAGGTTTTCCTCGCAATTTTTGTAATGCTTCCTCTGCCGTTATGCCATTTATGTATTCATCATCTATATATATGATGAGGTCTCCTCCCTTGAGCTCAGCTTTGTAGGCTGGAGTATCATCAATTGGAGAAATTATGCGGATAAATCCTTCGTCGATGACCATTTCTATACCCAAACCACCAAATTCTCCCTCCGTTTGATTTTTCAAAGCCGCAAAGGCCTTTTCATTTAGATAGGATGAGTGTGGATCCAGGGCCGCCAACACGCCAGTTATGGCTTTCTCAACTATCTCACATTCAGAGATTTTTTTTACATATTCTGTTTGAACCAGAGAGAATATGAGCTGCAGAAATACCGTATATTGCATTTCCTGGGGAACGTTTTTCAGTATATTTTCCGGAATAATCAGTGAACATTTACAATCTTTTTCCGTTTCAGCCGGTAAGCTTTGTAATGAATTTTCAGGCTGATCTGCAGGAGGCGCATCACTCGTAACCTCCTTGGTTCCACTTCCAGCAAAAATGCTACAGACACTGCATCCCAATAGCAATACACCACCAATCAAAAAAAACTTCATTGACTACTTCTTTCCTTCCCATGTTTCCTGCATCCATGAACGTGGATCCAGCGATTCTCCCGACCTCTTTAGCTCCATGCGAATCATCCGATTCTCATCGATGCTTCCATGCATTTTGCCCACCAAATCTCCACTCTCAAGCAAATCTCCGGGCGCCACATACAAAACACGCATTCCATACAAAAACACCCTGTATTCTCCATTGCTTATTATTACCATATTTCCGTAGTTTAAAAACTCCCCTGCAAACACAACCACTCCATCAACTGGAGCCGTTATCAACGCATTGGGAAATGATGACTCGAACGCTGTATAACGCACCATCTCATTGTTTTCCCCCTTATCTCCAAATTCTGCCACAATTTTTCCAGCGATGGGATAGGTAAGAGACAATTCAGTGGAAACTCTGGTATTTTTCAGGACTCCTATCACATTTTCTGCTTCTAATTCCGCATCCAATTCCTCCAGAGATTCGGATTTTGTGGCCAGATGATACACCACGTCATTCTGAATTACATTATCACCACGTGTTTCATTAAGCTTTTGGACTAACTCTTCTATACTTTTCCTTATCTGTTCATACTCAATCCTGATCTTATCTAACTCCTGCTGTTTACGTTGCTTACTACTTTTTAGCTCAGATATCTCCCTATGGTTCTTTCCAAGCTGCTCACGGACAGACTGGAAATAGGAGGCGAAATTTTTGATAACTATGGAACATACTATAAAATCGTTTTTATCCTCCGATTGGTTTAGTACAAGCAGGTTCGAAAAACGACGTATATTGAAGAGAACGGTGAAACATCTACTGATCATTCCATAAATACTTCGCACAAGTGGAGCAGAGACCTTTTCCTGATGCCGAATGGATTCTATCATGGATAAGAGTTTGCATATTTCACGTTCCAATAACTGGGCGCGCTGACATAGTTTTCGCACCTGCGCAGGTTGACGCACCGGTAGTTTTGGTTTTTGGGAAAAAACACTGGAAAACATCGCAGCGAACAGGAGCAGAAAAACTTTTTTCATTCTACTACAAACTCTTTCGCAGATTTTAATTTTTCAAATGCCCTTCCGACAGAACAGTAATTAAACCCAGCTGCGCTCACCTCAGAAAGTGTGTATATATTCCGAAGATCGATTAACAGAGGATTTCTGACACGGCGGTTCAATTCGCGCAGATTGATAGCCCGAAATTCACTCCAGTCGGTCAGGATTATAACTGCATCAGCTTCATTACAGCAGTCGTAGGCATTGTCGGAGAAGTCGATCCCCTGGAAAATTTGCTTTGCCTGTTCCGAAAAAGAAGGATCATAGATTCTTAGGTGGGCTCCCCGCGTTGTCAGTGCGCCAACTATATCTATGCTTGGACTTTCTCGCATATCGTCCGTATTGGCCTTGAAAGTTACTCCAAGAACGGCAATATTCTTTTCATTAACTTCGTTATCGCAGGCTCGTAGAATTTTCTCCACCATTCTTATTCTGCGGGCATTGTTGGAACGGATCGTCTCCCTTGCCAGCGGCATATCCACGCCAAGTTTAGCGGAAAAGTCTTCCAGAGCGGAGGTATCTTTTGGAAAGCAGGATCCGCCATAACCGGGACCAGCCTGCAAAAATCTGTCACCAATTCTTCGGTCCAATCCCATTGCTATGGCTACTTCGTTCACATCAGCGCCGCAGACCTCGCACAGATTTGCTATTTCATTTATAAAAGTGACTTTCATGGCCAAAAAAGTGTTTGAGGCGTATTTGGAAAGTTCAGCAGTCTCCAGATTTGTAAAAATAATTGGTGTATTAAAAACGTATAGTGGACGATAAACCTGTGACAAAATTTTCTTGGCATTTGGGCTCTCCACACCGAGAATTACCCGATCCGGATGCATAAAATCCTCTATGGCAGCCCCTTCTTTCAAGAATTCCGGATTGAACGCCACATCGACTTCCACCCCTCGACTTCGCAGAAATCCTTTTACCGCTGCGGTGGTGCCAACGGGAACAGTGGATTTAATCACCAACACAGCGGTTTTATTCACAGAGGGGAAAATTTCCTCAACCGATTGATAAACGTAGGATAGATCCACACTTCCGTCAGGATTGCTCGGAGTGCCGACGGCGATAAAGACAATATCCGCATCTATGACGACGCTCCTGGCATCTGTGGTAAATGTTAGTCGCCCAGCTGTAGCATTTTTCCGCAACAATTTACTAAGACCGGGTTCGTATATGGGAACATGTCCCCTGCGGAGTCTATCTATCTTGGCCGCGTTGTTATCGACGCACACAACCTCAAATCCAAATTCTGCGAAACAGACTCCTGACACCAGTCCCACATACCCTGTTCCAACGACGGTAATTCTCATTTTCTACTCCCATAAAAATTTTCTACAATTTGTTTTAAATCTTCGTCCTGGCTGGCGAAGTGCAGGATGGCTGATAGCAATCCATCCTTTGATCCACAGTCAAATCTCAGGCCATTAAATTTAAATCCGGCCAATCCATGGGTTGGAATCATACGCATAAGCGCATCTGTCAGTTGTATTTCTCCACCAACCCCTGGTTTTAGACCTGCTAGCACATCGAAGATTTCATGGGACAACAGATAGCGGCCCACTATCGCATGGGTGGATTTTGCCGATTCTATGGAGGGTTTTTCATCTACGGACTTTGCAATCACCAGCCGATCCGTCTCGTGATCCACATCCAGTATGCCATATTTTCCAACTTCGCAGAGAGCCACATTCATTGACGCCACCATGTTAGCCCCAGTGTAGTGCTTTATCATCTCTCCGATACAGGATTCACTATGTATAATGAAATCGTCAGCCGACATTACGGCAAATGACTCGTCTCTGATGAGATTTTTCGCACACAAAACGGCATGTCCTAATCCCATGGGCTCATTCTGCCGTACATAGCACACGCTTCCCATCTTGATATCAAAATACTCAGAGTGAGCAAACATGTAGTCGAAGTAATCTTCTATTGAATCCTTTCCATGGCGCGTTACGAAGATAAATTCTTCTATACCTGCTGCCACTGCCTCCTCAAATGCATAGTGAATCAATGGCTTATCGATTATACCGAGCATTTCTTTCGGAATAACCCTTGTTATGGGAAAGAACCTCTTACCCAGACCGCCAACTGGAAAAACCACTTTACTGATTTTCATAAATGTCGCCAGCAAAAACAATTTTAGACATAATACATTGATGTGCGAGGCGGATCAATTAGGGACTGTTTACAAATTACGAGAAGAAATCATTATGCAACGGTCTCTGAAATGATATCTAGTTTCAAAAAAGTGTAGAAATGCTACAATGGACTATTACCTGTGTCAGGGGTTCCAATGAAGACTGTGAATGCTGTTGCGCTGTTATCGTTGTTGTTCTGTGAAGGCTGTAATCCTGTCATTGTAGCTCTGGGAGGAACTGCCATTGCTGGAGCTGCTTCGGTTCGCAACAAGGAGGGGATTTCCGGGAGCATTTCGGATACCAAACTGCAAACAAAGATCAACGGAATTATATTCAAAGAAGCTCCAGATCTGTTCGATAGGATAGAATTATCGGTCAAGCATGGGAGAGTAATTGTCATAGGTTATTTTGATGATGATTCCCAGTGTGAGAAAGTAAAGCAGATCGTGGATGACATGGAAGAGATAAAGGAAGTGTTCTATGAAATCGCAATACAGAAACCGCCAACGGCTTCTGATCTCGCCAGCGATTCCAGCATAACGTCCCGCATAAAGTCCGCTTTGTTCTTTGATGGAAATGTGTCGTCTCTGAATTATGATATTACAACTGTCAAGGGTATTGTTTACATTTGTGGTACTGCCGCGTCTAAATACGAACGGGATGTGGTAATAAACGCCGCACGAACAACCTCTGGTGTTAATAAGGTTATCGCCTACGTAGAATTGCCGAAAAAAAAGAAGCATAAAAGTTGAATAAAAGGAGCGGAACAAAGTAGTGCAGGCTACGGTAAAAACAGTTTCATTCATTGGTATTACTGCGACGGAGATAGAGGTACAAATCCAGGTCCTCAACGGACTTCCGGCATTTACAATAGTGGGATTGCCGGATAAAACCGTTGCCGAATCACGGGAAAGAATCCGGGCGGCACTGTTTTCGATGGGAATTTCTCTTCCAGCTAAAAGAATCACCGTGAATCTCGCGCCAGCGGACGTTCAAAAAGAAGGTAGCCATTACGATCTACCCATCGCCCTGGCTCTCCTGACGGCCATGGAGGTTATTCAGCAGGAGGATATAGTCACCGTGTTGGCCGTCGGAGAATTGTCTCTCAGTGGAACTGTCGCCAAGGTTCCAGGAGTCCTGCCAGCGGCCATATGTGCGAAATCCCAGGGGCGGACTCTTATATGTCCAGAGGAATGTGCTCAGGAAGCGATATGGGCTGGTGAAAATTCCATATTGGCTCCCAAAAGTTTAATGTCTTTGGTAAATCATTTCACAGGGCTACAACTTCTTCCCCTTGTCAGAGCACAGCACTCTGAAAAAACTGTGAAACCGACGGACTTCGGTTGTTTCAGCGACATAAAGGGACAGATGCTGGCCAAGAGGGCCATGGAGATCGCTGCGGCCGGTGCACACAATATGCTGATGCTTGGTCCTCCAGGAGTTGGTAAGTCCCTGCTAGCCTCTCGCACCCCTAGCATCCTTCCACCCGTAACCTCCATAGAGGCTCTGGAAATAACCATGATTCACAGTCTTGCTGGTCAAATGACAGATGTGGGACTTATCACGGAAAGGCCCTACCGGGCACCACATCACTCAGCCTCTCTGCCTGCTATGGTCGGAGGTGGCACCAACGCAAAACCTGGTGAGATTTCTCTGGCCCATCGTGGAGTGTTATTTTTGGACGAGTTGCCGGAGTTTTCCAGGCAAGCTCTTGAATCCCTGAGGCAACCCCTGGAAATTGGGAAAATTACCATTGCCCGTGCGAGCAATCATGTGACCTATCCCGCAAAAATTCAATTGATTGCCGCGATGAATCCTTGTCGCTGCGGCTATTTGGGTGTTACAGAGAAGGAATGCCACCTGGCTCCAAAGTGCGGCAGGGACTATATGAAGAAAATATCCGGTCCTTTGTTGGATAGGATCGACATATTTGTGGATATTCCAGATGTGAGACTCTCGGATTTTGCGCAGAATAGGGCGGATATTGAACAATCAACAGCAATTCGAGAAAGGGTAATCAGAGCCAGGGAGATTCAGCTAGACCGCTACCGAGGTCTTTCCATAATGACCAACTCGGAAGCCAATGGTCACGAGCTGGAGCATTACCTGACGGATTCTGCCAAAGAAATTTTATACAAATGCGTTGATAAAGCAAAAATATCGGCGCGTGGCTATTACAGAATTGTTAAATTAGCCAGAACTCTGGCAGATACAAAGGAATCTGATTCCATAGCTGCAGAAGATATTTCTGAGGCTTTGGGATACAGAAGAGCTATTTAAAATGATTTTATATCGTCGTATGTTTTATGTGTTGGGAGTAATATTTCTCGCCCTCGCCACTGCGATGGTGATCCCAGCTATCCTGGATTTTACTCAAAATAGAGGAGTGTGCTTCCTGGTTGCTGGAACATTCTGTTGTTTTATCGGTGGATTGCTGTTTTTCTCCTACAGAACCCACGAAACACTGAATCTGAAAGAACGGATACTTGTAATGCTGTTCGCCTGGAGTAGCGTGCCGATTCTTTCTTCTATTCCGTTGCTCACATCAGGTCCAGACATGGCTCCGCTGGATTGTATCTTCGAAATGGCATCTGCCCTTACCACCACCGGTGCCTCCGTCATTTCTGACAGTCTCTCCGAAGGATTACTGTTGTGGAGAAGTTTGCTGCAACTCTTCGGCTGCGCAGGAGTCGCCGTTTCCTGGCTATATGTGTTTCCCTATTTCCTGTCGACCACCGACGTATGCGGATATGGCAGAGCTTCCTCATGGCCTCTGCAAACTGTGATGTTCGTATACCTTTCTATCATGCTTGTTGGATCGTTTTTGCTAATGGAATCTGGTATGTCAGCTGTCGACGCTCTATGCTGCGTACTTGATTCCATATCCAGTGGAGGGATTTCTGGAATTCACCCGTCGACCGGATTCTGGCTACTAGTTCCGGCTATCATGATGTTTATCAGCGGTCTACCGATCACGCTTTTGAGAAATTTATCTGTTAATGGAATTACTGCTCTGAGGGATCCGCAATTCATCTGCTACGTATTAATAATTTCCATTGTAACCGTGTTTTTTACCATCTATCAAATACTGTTTTCAGACGGTTCCGTCGTGGCGTGTCTTCAGAGAGCTCTTCTGACGACTGTTTCTTCAATGACGACCACCGATATTAGATTGGATGAATCCGCTCCACTGGTTGCCTCATGCTTTCAGTTACTCGGATTCTGCGGAGGAGGTCTCGGGTCCTGTGGCGGCGGAGTTAAAATATTTAGATTGATAATGACGTATATGATTCTTAAAGGATATTTCATTCGCCTGGTAAAAAATAATGCCGTATACGTGCCGACATATGCCGGAAAAAAGCTGGAGGAGTCGGACATTACTGGGTTATTTTCTTATTTTTTGAGTTATCTGTTTTTTGCTTTGCTGGCCAGCTTGGTCCTTGTCTATTTGGATGTGGATTTTGGGAAGGCGTTGAGCGTTGTTCTGACGTCCTGTAACAACGACGGACCTTTCTGGGGGCTTCACAGAATGACAGCTTCGGAGATAGCTGTCCTGGCTCCATCGGTTAAGATAATATTGATAATCAGCATGATTGTCGGAAGGGTGGAGTTCATCTCATTTTTTGTTATATTTACAAAAATATTTTGGAAAAAATAAAAATTGTTCATGATTTGTTACTAATTTGTGATTGAAAAAATCTCTCCCATCGTGATATGCTAAATCAGTAGTTTGGTTCATAGATAATGAAGATATTTTTTATTTGTTCATCTAATCTTAAGTCAAAAAGTGCTTTTAGTTATTTGGTAAAACGGCATGGACAGGCGAGCATAGACGAAGCGGACTGCATTGTTGTGCTGTCCGGAGATGGCATGATTTTGCGAGCCTGGCACGAAAATTACACTCGAAAACTTCCAGTATATGGTATGAATAGAGGGGGGATTGGTTTTTTAACAAATCCATATTCCAAAGAGAATTTGGTTGACCGCATACAGGAGGCTGAACCAGTACAGTTTCATCCCCTTAGGATGATTGTGGAAAAAGACGATGGGGAAATATTCAGCGAAATAGCGATCAATGAAGTCTATTTGCTTCGTGAAACCCATCAGTCGGCAAAAATTCAAATAAGTATCGACGGAGTAAATAGAATGAAAGAATTGATTTGTGATGGCCTCATTTCTGCAACTCCCATCGGAAGCACAGCTTATAATTATTCTGCGTTCGGGCCCATCGTTCCATTGGGAACTGGGCTAATAACTCTCACGCCGATCAGTCCGTTTCGTCCGAGAAATTGGCGTGGCGCTCTGCTGTCTTCCGATTCACTACTGGAATTGGAGATCATTGATCATATCAGAAGACCCGTTTGTGCTGTGGCGGATTATGTGGAATCTAGGCAGGTGTTTAAAGTGAAGATTTTTGAGGATAAAGATATTTCCTTGACTCTACTGATTGACGGAAGAAACTCTCTACGCAGGAAAATTCTGGTCGAGCAATTTGCAACTTGATTTTGCAATGCTGTTTTGATATACTGTACTGTAAGCGGTTTAGGGGATTTATCATGGCCAAGAGTGCTACAATGTTAGTGAAGATGTTGAGTACAGCGGATACCGGTTTTTTTTATGTGAAAAAGAGAAATCCTCGTAAGCAACCAGAAAAGATGGAAATGAGAAAATATGATCCCCTGGTTCGTAAACATGTGTTGTTTAAGGAAGCAAAACTCAAGTAGGTTGTCGGGGATTTGTGGCAGACGATGTGTTTGTCGGAGCCCGTGTGGCGGAATGGTAGACGCTACAGACTTAAAATCTGTTGTCCTTAAGGATGTGTGGGTTCGAGTCCCTTCACGGGCACCATTTTTAATCTCTATTTAGAGATATATTCTCTGCGGCTTGCCGAGAAAAACGGCTAAAAGCAAAATCGGCTCAATACCTCGCAACTTGCTGTGAGGTTGTTTTATTTCCTTTCTTTAGCCTGCTGATCTCTCACACTGCTGCCTGGATTTTGTTTTCCGTGGCTTCTTTGAGGCTGCCGTTGGCCAGTTCCTGAATGCGGTAGACCAATTTCGCAATTATGTGCTGTTTGCTGGTCCCCGCCGGAGGTATCCAGAACATTTTGTCTCAGTTACCTAAGCCGGGAAGGTCGCCCCTCCCGACTTGGCTTCAGAACCGTACGTGAACCTTTCGATTCATACGGCTCCTCAGTAGTTTGGCATTTGTCATATGCATCTCTCTGCCAGATCATGTATTGAAGGACTCTTCTTCTTGAGGCGTTTGCTCCAATATTGAAAATCTCCATCGTATGGAGTTCTTGTACCTTGTATTTTCACGTGTCGTTTGATATGAGTTTCACTGTGAAGGGCTAATCGGCACTTATCCGAGGTTGCGAATCTCCAGTTGTTTCCCTTATATCTGCGAAAATATTTATCCTTAATCCACCTTAGGCCCTTCTTTGGATGTCTCCATCGGCACCACTTCCAAGTCTTTTTAAACATATAGCTATTCATGTCGTTGAAAACTTTACTTGATACCCCGCTTCTGAAGTAATTGCTCCATCCTTTAATTAGCGGGTTTAGCGCTTCTATTACCTCTTCTTGCTTGGCAGCAGTTAGATGTCTTAATTTTTCTGAAATCGCTTTTCTATGTTTTTTCTGACTCTCCAGACTTGGCTTTGTAAGCGTTTTATATTTTCTAGAACAAGTTGTTACAGCATACTGTCTTATGGAAAAGCCTAGGAAATCAAAAATCGATATCATCACAAGATGTAATTGATTCTAAATATGGTTTTGGCTATCGAATAAATCATAAAAAAGTAACGATGATTTTGTGACAAATAGAAAAGCCGGACAATTGTTTTTGAGAATCGGACATTTCAGAAATTAACACATTGTTTTTTTAGTGATTTATTCTCTCAAAAACGGACAATTGTTTTTTGAAATGGAATGTTCTGTTTCCTTTCTTCCGTATACGCTTATCAACGTTACGATGGGAATTCAATGTGAAATTTGCGAAGCGATTAAATTTTTTGATGGGGAGCGCGGGAATATGAGCGCATTCGTGGAAAGCGTATTGTCCAATAGATCGAAAAATTATCTTCGGAATCGTTTTGCAGCCAAACGCGGAGGAAATATTTTTTTTTGAACCATTTGAAGAGAGCAATGTTTTAGGAAAACAGCTCGTTGAGTTGAACAATGATCCTGAGCAAGAATTGATAAAAAAAATCGATCTGGCGCGAGCGGAGAAGAGTTTGTCCCTTTTCCAGTTGCAGCTTTACATTTTTCTAAAGCGTCATTCCATAGCTGATATTTCAAATTCGTTGAATATTCCGTATGCATCTCTGCATTTCGAGGTGCGAAAAATTCGAGAATGTATAAAAGACGCGATTAATTCTCAAAGAACTTTAGGCAATGGTGAATATAGGTATTGGAGAGGAGTAAACATGAAGAATATATCAATCTTAGAAACTTTGAACGCAAAGGAGATCAGTTCTCTTGAAATTGGAGATCTAGTGGAATTGAACGAGCAAGTCGTCAATTTAAACTCTCATGTAAAAGAAATGAAGGAAAAACTGGAAGACGGACTGAATCTGAAATTTTCTGAAGCGGTGAAAAATAATCTGCGCAGCGAGAATAAAGATACGGGAACAACTCGGTTTTTTGACGGCGCGTTTCAGATCATCGACGAAGTTCCGAAAAAGGTTGCCTGGGATCAGGAAAAGATGGAGGAGCTCATAAAACGCGTTCCGGATGAACGACGAAAAGCCATTGTGAAAATTACATACGTCATCGAAGAGAGAAAATATGCCGAGCTGCCGCGTGAGTATCAGGAGTTGTTCCAAGAAGCGAGAACGATTACTCCTGGCAAGACAAAATTCCAAATGACTTTAGGAGATAACCAATGAAAATAATTTCTGCAGCGAAAAGATTGATGCAGCAAACCGGCGTAAAAATGTCGATCTTCGGGCCATTCGGCATCGGCAAAACGTCGCTGCTAAAAACTCTTGACGAACCGACTCTATGTCTGGATTTTGAAGCTGGATTGTTGGCTGTGCAAGATTGGCAAGGAGACTCGATTTCTATCAGAACATGGGAAGATGCGAGGAACATTGCTTGTCTGATCGGCGGAGCGAATCCTGCGTCGAAAAATGTCTACGGACAAAAACATTTCGATGCGGTGAAGGCCAAGTATAAAGATTACGACTTTTCTAAATATGCTTGTATTTTTATCGATTCAATAACCATTGCTTCGAAACTATGTCTGACCTGGTGCAAATCTCAGCCGGAAGCATTTTCCGAAAGAAACGGAAAACCTGATACGCGATCCGCTTATGGCCTCTTAGCCGGTGAAATGAGCGCATGGTTGCAGCAATTTCAGCATATTCCTGACAAGGACATAATTATTATCGGACTTTTGGAGCAAAAAACAGACGATTTCAATCGCACCACCTGGGTTCCGCAGGTTGAAGGATCCAAAACGACTTTGGAAATTCCGGCGATTTTGGATGAAGTAATTTCCATTCTGTGTTGAGATATTATCTCGCAAGATTGCACAGAAAAACCAAATGCTACTCAAAATAAGAGGAAATGCTCCGATTGTCGATAACTCTCTTGCTTAATAAACATATCTTGCTATCTATATAGAGCAATCCCCCCTAAATGGGACTGCCCTATAAGTATAGCAAAATGCGGAAAATCCACTGATTTTACAATGAGTTATGTCTCTATCGGAAACATCGTTCAAAATTGACGATTTTGTTGAATATTCAAGGGTTTTAT
>JAIROP010000031.1 GCA_031257475.1 Holosporaceae bacterium | reverse complement strand
TTTTTCATCACCCTCTCGAAAACAGTATTTTTGATGACGTCGGCAAAAAACATTTCGTTAAACAAGACAACAATTCTGCGTGTTTCAGCCTTTTCCTTCTGAGTTATTCCGAGGAGAGAATTGGCTCTGTAGGACTGTTCCATATGCTCAATAATCGCATACCATCCCTCTAGAATAATCCCGTCCATCTCAACCAGAGTGGGAAGATCAGAAAATACATGGTGCTCGGTGAAAACGTGTTTCCTGTCCCAGGGAACATCGACGATTAATTCATGATCAAGGGCTTTTTCCTTCAAGTAAACCCGGACTAATCGACCAAATGAACAAAGGGGATAGTGATATAACCTACGCATGATAAGTTAGAGTATCCGAAAATAAGCGCCTGGACAAGTTGTGGCTACTGTAGAATCTCAGGGGTGTAGTTATTCACATAGATGCCCGGAGCGTCCCTGATTGCGTATGCAACTCTCGGCGCATCTATCTTGCTTCCAGACATGGGCTCTATCCAGCCAAGCCAATCGTTCCACCAGGATCCAGAGCTTTGGAACGCTGTGTCAAACCATTGCTGCGCTGTAGGTGGGTTTTCCGAATTTGTCCAGTAGCAATATTTGTTTTTGGCGGGAGCGTTAATCACTCCGGCAACGTGTCCGGATCCACCTAGTACGAATTTCATATTATCTCCGAACAGTTTCATACTGTCGAAGGTCGCACGCCAGGGAACCAGATGATCCTTTATCATTGAAATCATGTAGAGGGGTGTCTTCACAAGTTTTAAATCTATTGGAACTCCGAATATTTTCAGCGTCCCAGTTTTGAGGAGATTATCCCGGTATAGATCATGCGCTAAAAATGTTTGCATGGCGCTGGTGAGGTTGGCTGGATCGGAATTCCAAAACAAAATCTCATGGGCTACAGGTTTCTGGCCCAGCATGTAACTGTTGACGAAATATCTCCAGATCATATCCTTCGCTTTCAGAGCGCTGAAGGTGTTGTATAACACGCTGCCGTCGAGGATACCACTGTTTCCCATCTGAGCCTTGATTGCATCCAAATAGTTTTCGGCCATGAATATTGCCATGTCGCCAGCATGCTCGTAGTCTAGCAAAGTAGTTAGCAGAGTTGCCGAGGAGATTTTCATCCTGGGACGCCTTTTACAAAGTGGACTGGCCAAATAGGCTAAAACACAGGCCATCATAGTTCCACCAACGCAGTAGCCAACCGTATGAATCGACTTTAACTCGGTGGCTTCAAAGATTTTATCCAGAGCTGCAAACAGTCCTTCCGAAACATAATCTTCGAATCCTTTGTCTCTGTACCTTTTGTCCGGATTAACCCATGAAATCATAAAAACAGTGAATCCTCTGTCCACACTCCACTTTACAAAGGATGATTCCGGCTTTAGATCCAGAATGTAAAACTTATTAATCCATGGTGGAATAAATAGAATAGGTTTTTCAAAAACCTGCGGAGTGGAGGGAGAGTACTGGATAAGCTCAATGAAATTGTTCTGAAATATTACCTTACCTGGTGTTATTGCAATGTTTCTTCCTATCTGGAATTGGGTGCGGTCATTGGTGGTAATGGCACCATTGTTCATGTCAGATAACAACATTTGTAGACCTTTTCTAAAATTTTCGCCACCGGTGTCAATGGTTTCCCTAAGTACTCTTGGATTCAGTAATGGAAAATTTTCCGGAGCCATCATGTCTATGTACTGTTTCATAAAAAATTTAGCACTGTTCATGAGGAATGGGTCTATATCATTGAAGTTGTTGAGGCTATCAAGCATCCACTTGGACATGGTTTCGTACAGGTCATGGGCAAAAATTATCACAGGATTATCAGCAAACGCTTCCCCATTGATTTTCTGTGGCTCTGAGTTATTCTTCGAGTCCAAGGAGGCGCATAGATTTTTGAAGAAAGAGACCTGAAGCTTCCATAGCCTGTCGATCAGATCTCTCTGCGAGGCTTCAATCTTATCCGGCTGACTGGCCATCTTCTCTCCAACTCGAAGATACGCCAACATCGCTATTTGTGGATTCATCACTGCAAACTGGAACAGATCCAGGCTCTTAAAACCAAAATAAGATTCTTCTTCGAAAATTCCAGCCATGTCCATCTCCAGGCCTAATGTACATCACAAATGTTACTAAAAACACGATAAAATACGGCGAAGAATCAAAAAAAAAATTTAAAGATAGCTCTACAAGAAGCGCAGTATTAAACTG
Organism: Holosporaceae bacterium; assembly: GCA_031257475.1. Lineage (GTDB taxonomy): Bacteria > Pseudomonadota > Alphaproteobacteria > UBA3830 > UBA3830 > JAIRMQ01. The sequence goes on along the minus strand of JAIROP010000031.1, from coordinate 2,645 downwards.
CATCTACTATCTTCTTAAATTCGTCGATTTTTAAGCTAGCACCTCCCACAAGAACACCGTCTACATACTCGCAGTTTAGTATATCTTTTGCATTTTTAGCATTGACAGATCCACCGTATAACAGCAGAGCCGCATCGCCAACCTTTTCTTTAAGGAAGGCGAAAATTTCCACGATTTCATCTGGAGTTGGAGTTATGCCTGTTCCAACGCTCCACACTGGCTCATAGGCGAAGATGGTGTTGGCCAGTAGTTTAGGACCATCGAGGAAAAGAGCCAATTGATCTGATATAACCTCCTCACATTCATAGCGATTATCAAACTTCTCACCGACGCAAACTATGGGAATAAGACCGTGTGCCAGAGCGGCCATCCATTTGCGATAAATCATTCCGTTATCCTCTCCGAAAATAGATCGTCGCTCGGAATGTCCCAGGATAACATAGTCACACCCAGCCTCCCTGAGCAACTTTGGACTATTCTCTCCGGTAAAAGCTCCCCGTTCTTCCCAGAAACAATTCTGAGCTCCTAGGGAATGCTTAAATCCACTGAATCGACCAATTAGGATTGCCGGAGGGCAAACGACAATGGTTTGTGGTGAAACTACAGCATTCATCTCCTTAATAAACCTATCCGCAAAAGCAAAACCACCATTCATCTTCCAGTTGGCTACTATTATTTTCATAAAAACTCCAATGTTTTGGGTTGCTCACAAAAACAAGTACTAATAATATAACACCATATTTTATTCATGGAAGAAGGGTTATGCTGAGATTTATTAGGGCACATTCAAAGTCAGTGGTGGTTAAGGCTTTCCTGGTCGTTCTCGCCCTAACGTTTGTGCTATTCTTCGGCATCTCTGATGTAATACGCAGGATTACCGGAAAGGACTATATACTCAAAATTGGTAATGTGAAAATAAACCCATTTGAGTTCAAAAATGAAAAAGCACGTCGCCTGGGCTTGCTACGTGGCAGGGTGCAGGATTTGGATGACAAAAACCTGACCGCCTCCATTCTGCATCAGCTGATCTGGGAGAACATCATAGATCAGGCGTCTATGGACTATGGGTTGGTCATCTCAGATGAAATCATGAAAAAATACATCAGTGGGATGAAAATGTTTCGAGACAAGGAAGGGCGATTTGACTCTCGGCTGCTAAGAAATTTCCTGCAGAGCATCCGCGTACCCGAGACAATGTTCCTGGAATCATCCAAGAAGAGTATCCAAGAGTCGTTGATAAAATATCCTTTTTCCTACATTTCTCTGGAAACAGAGCAAGATATCTATCGTAAGGCACAGCAGGAGAGAAGGAGTCTGGTTACCGTTGATCTGAATCCTGCGTTGTTTAAAATTACAGATAATCCAGATACCGAAGTGCTGGAGAGGTTTTATTCGGCCAACCCTGAGCTGTTCATGGAAGAGGAGAGTCGCAGTCTCAGAATTTTGACTTTCTCGGAAGCCTCAGTGGCAAAAAATGTTCAAGTATCCGATGAAGAATTGCTGGATGCCTATGAACGGGCTCCTGAGCGCGCCGATCGGAGCTTCGACGACATAAAAGAGGAATTGAGAGCCAACATGAAACAGGATAGGGTCCTTAGCGCGGTCAACGAGAAAACTAGGGTCATTGAAGACGCCCTTATGGCAGGAGAAACAATTGAAGACGTTTGCGGCAAGCATGGTCTGGCCATTGTTACAGTGGATCATGTTACGGCAAACAATAACAGCGCAGAGTCAAGCAGGGTGCTCTCTGTACCCTACGGAGGAGATGTTCTGTCCGTTGCGTTTTCTCTGGATGAGGGAACCGACAGTTCATTCTCCGAGGGACAGGATGAAAAAAACCACAAACTGTTCTGGTTGGTACATCTGGATAAAATTACTCCACGACACATAATGGATTTCGAGAAGTCAACCAAGCGGATATTGGAGGAGTGGGTGAAAAAGGAACGTTTTGAGTCCGCCACCAAAAAGGCATTGGAATTGATAGAAAAAATCAAGGGGGGAGAAATCCTGGCTCGGCTAGCCGCAAAAAACAAGTACAAGATAACCGAAATTCCGGCATTTGATCGTACAGGGACAGTAGAGGAACATCCACAACAACCGGGGACCAAAGGCAAGGATAAACAGAAGGGCCAACAGGATCCACGCCAGAAGAAAATCATGGAGGTAGTCTGCGAGGATGCATTTTCTATGGGTGTACAGGAAGCGAACTCAGTAACAATTGATGGACATATTGTAGTTTATCAGGTGAAAACCATTTCCTATCCCAAGGATATTGAAAAAAAAGAGACTAGCCAATCAAATCAGAGACTATTGGGAGAGGTGGTTAACGACTTATTCCAGCAGTTGGTTGGACATCTATCTAAAAAGTACAAAGTCTCGTGCAATCATGAGCTGTTAAAAGAAATAAACGATGACATAGATCAGAACATCCTGGATGAAATTTTTTGACCTTGAAGATTGTGTACTGGACGATGGAGGAATCTGTAAGAAATTTAATTGCCAATACCCAGAGAGACAGTGTAACGTTTTTGTACAGTTCCGGTGAGTAGAACAAAGCATCTCTAAGTAGTTCGTCTGATCAGTGGCCTGGATTCTTCGATACAGGAAGTATTCGTTCGTTTTTCTCTAGTCTACGCGCGAGAAAT
>JAIROP010000005.1 GCA_031257475.1 Holosporaceae bacterium | reverse complement strand
AATTATCAGCGGATCATGTATTCTTATTCCAAAAATTTGACGCAATATTCTTGCTATGCGACGAAAACCGCAGCCTTCTAAATACAGGACCGTCGCCATATATTTCGCGAACGGCGGATGCTTCTCCCTGCCATCTCCTTCCACCTGGTTCCTTTCACAATTTTTGCAAAAATAACGCTGCTTCCCCCTCGTAATGCCATTCTTCCTCAACTCTTCACTTCCACAAAATTTGCATGCCATTTCATATGCCTCCATTAACAATATCCCTGATATTATAACATGCTCTCTATATGACGCAATCCCAAATTTTTGATATCAGAAACTACTGTGGAGGAGTTTCGCTGAACAGTCCTGGTTTTGGGGTGAAAATAACGTAGGCATAAAAGTAGGCGTTACTATATTTATATGTGGGATTGTAAATCCAAAATCCGAACAATTGCCTGGAAGGTATGTTCGTTGCTCTTGTTCCATTGGGCAACAAAACCGACGATGAATTTGTGATGCTCAAAAACACAATCGCCCTGTATTCCCCCTCCCTGATGGACAGGTTTTTATCTACGACCGTCGCGTCCACGGTACTGCCGACCGCCGGAAAAGGTCCGCGCACAATGCCGCTATTAATACTCATCAAGTTCGGAACTTGAAACCAGTAGTTCCAGAGGGACCAAAGAACCGTTACTTTGCCGTTTCCTCTACCCTTCAGGTAGATGAGACAACAGTCGCAGACGAGACCCAATGGATACACGTAGCTAGAGGTCTCGGACTGATATTGCAAAACGCCTCCGCCAAAGAACGGCAGGAATGCAGCTCCCCAAATGTGAGCTATGTTTCTGCTGGTAATTTCCGCGCCATGAGACACATTTTGAATCATATTAACAGCGCAATAGGCACAAAACTCCATTCTTTCTTTGATTCGTGCTAGTTTCGGCAGATCATGCATGTAATATAGAAGCGCAAGCAAAACTGGGATTGATACGGCGAATTCTATGAGGATTGCGCCTTTGCTGGAGAGGAATTTGCTGATTGATTTGCGGGAATGTGTGGATGAATTTTGCTGGATGTTTGGTAAATTTGTCTGATTTTCTCCTAAGTTATTGTCATTATTTTGACAGTCTTCATGCTTGCATCGCCTCTCGCTGTGGGTTGGCCCCCTTTGTATTTTAGTCAAAATTTGGGCAATTTTTCTGTGGATATTTTTAAGGATTTTGTCTATATTTTTATATATCATGGGACGCCAACAACTCTAACCCTAGCCCTGATTCTAATCGTGCGTATCGCAGGAGTCCATAGATTTCTAAATATTTAGATAAAGAATATCCGGTATTATCTTGAAAATTTTCGATTATTCCTCTTTTTTCAGTACAAACTTGCTGATACCGAAGTGTCTGATCCAACTGCGCAGGGTCATGTGCGTAACATTAAAAACCTTCGCCACTTCCGTAATCCCGTAACTGCAAGCTGCTATTATGGCCTCTAACTTCCTGCATACAATAGCATTGGCTCCAAATTTCTTCAACTCCGACTTCGCCTCCTTCGATAATCCTTCACTTAACAATACTGACTTCCTCGACATCCTATGCCTCATTATTATTACGCTTTAGTATAGCAATAATGACAAATCACCGCAAAATATTGCCGCTATTTAATAACGGGATTTGGTATAATATTTCTACCGCTTGGGCGCAAAATTCTTCGCAACAGGAGAAGGATGGTTTTGAGGAATGTCCGAAATTAACCATGTTCGATAACAATTTTTCGTACCTTGGAGCATCTCAAACTTGAGAGACAAAAATTGGCAAAAACTAATAAACGAACATGGTTATTCTTTAGGAACTGCCTGCATCCAGTGAAAGATTTAGAATTTCTTTTGCATATTTTGCACATTTATCACGTTTTTCGTGGTCCCACTGGCAATTTTTGTTCAACCAATTGAAATATTGCTGCACCTGTTCCCGAGGTAAGGACAACTTTTTCTCGTGTGCATATGTAATCACCTTGTTGACAGACTCAGGTGCGGCATAAAAATATTGCCTGTCCAGTAAGGTAACAACATCACCCAGAATATTTGTTGGTGGATCTTCAGAAAAAAATTCCAAAAAATGACTGATACAGGCATATTTTTTCCCCTCAATAAATTCAGGCAACAAACTGGAAACTAAAACAGGCGAACCATCTATCTGGGAGAAATTGATTAACGTTTCCAGAGTTGCGGGCAAGTCTCTGCCGACAGCAGCCGCTACGCACTGCCTAAGATCAGCGGAAATATTTCCACCTAGCAGTGCTAGTATGCTAGCTACTTCAATAGGAGAGTCACTATCGAGACGGTCGATGCGTTGCACAATAAGTTGGGAAAGGTCCATCTGGATGTTTTTTCGATCCAGGTATAGGAACAGCTGCTCCAAAGAGTCATTATCCGACCAACCTTTCTCTTTGAGCAACGATGCAGCGATTAATTTTGGGTCTGGAATATCCATTTGGAATTTGTTCGCATACTTTAACAAGACACAACTGGTTGCGTGGGCATTACTGTGTACTTTACCATCTTTCGAGTCAGAATTTAGAATCTGAAAAACGTTGTTGAGATCTTCTAAAACTTGCCCTTGGTCAAACAGTTGCAGATTATGGCTAAGAGAATATTCAAGTAATGCGTTGTAACACTTGCTTGTTTGCGGAGGAGTTCTCCATGTTTTTATCAAATCAACAGAAGGTTCGAAAAATTCAAGTAACGCACGTAGTAAGTATTGGTTATCCTGGCCGGCAAAGATTGAGTTTGTCACAAGAGGGGTAATGTCGCAGGTTATACCAACTGATTTGCAAGTCTGCAAAAATTCAGTAAGTTCATCTGGTGAACACATATTTCGTATTTTTTCAATAGCACGTTTAGTATAGTATTTTTGAGAGTTTTTCACTTCTTCTACCAGATCCGCTGAGAAAGTGCTTGTTCGCTCTGCAGCAATTCTCAATTCCATCCGTTTGATATATTCACAGATGGCGACTATGCCGTTCTTTGCTTCCTTTAACACCGCAAATATATTTTGCGGAATCATATTATGTCTTTCATAGTACATGAGAACTGCGCCAATCATTTCATTGTTATAGCCATAGTCGGTTGTTAAATCTTTCAGCACACGATCAATGTTTCCATCCCCATCCAGAAACGAAAGTGGAGGAATAACGATTCCATCCTGAACAAGCGTCTTCCTCAAAAATTGCCAGTATCCAACACGTTGGGATCCACTCCACCTTGTACAATCTTCTGCAAATTTCCCTTTTACCCAATCAATGAATCTGGCGTTTTGGTAAATTTGTGGCAGATGTTGCTCAGCATAGTCCATAGCATCCAACACTGCGCCTATATTAGCGTTTTCAAGGAGTTCCATGAAAACTTCCTCTCTATTGGGAATATCTCTTCCCAGAATGCAATCCATAAGAGCCTCTGGAAGGGCGCCTGCTTCTGCACAGGCTAGGCCAACGGATTTGTCTAGTTGGTATCTATATCCTTTCGCAATGCTGGAAAAACTGGCGATGGTAGCATAGTCTACGCCGTTTCTTCCGCCGATTCTATACGGTAATGCTCTTATATAATCCAATATGCCTTCGCCTATTTCGGTTGCAGACAGTGGATCTCCATAGGAAACAGTATTTTCACCGTAAACGGCCATCGGCGTTACTGGCATGTTGTCCCGCGTATTATAAATCTGCAAACCAAACTCTGTTATCTTAGATGACATAAGCTGCAAAAATTTTTCGCTCTCCTTACCAAACACATTCCAAACGGGGCTTAAATCAAAGTGCGTCATTCGAATTCTTCCTGATTTCCGTGCAAGCTGCGTACTTTCATTTTGCCTGTCAATAAGCAAATAACGCCGTCCCTGACCAAAATATAAAGGAAGGAACCCTATGATGGTTATCATATCCTCCATATTGTCCCATCCTGCTAAAAAACGACAGGTTATGTATATCAGGTTGGACCGTACTATACCCTCCGGAGTTGATAAATCATCTACTGATGGGAACTCAAGTTCTGGATTTCTAAAAAAACGATTATCCTGAATAAAATTGTATAATGGCAGATACACATCAGGAATACTCTTGCAAGAACTCATTGCATGCAGGAGAGCAGGAGAGCTGTCTCGTATTTCCTTCAAAATTGCGCTAAAAAAACCACGGTGTAGGAATGGGATCAGTCGTTCTCTCAGGAACTGATCAGGCAGATATGCAGCACGAAGAGGCTTCACAATATCATTATTGAAAAATAGGCCAATTCCTGCGCCGTTTATTCCCATGGCAAAATGTGCCGCATGTGTCAATTCATGCAGCAGGAGAGCAGACATATCTCCCTGAGACAGAAGGACTCCTTGGGATTGGTTTTGGCCAAACGTCATTTCCTTATAAGGGACAAATTTTATTTCTAGCTTGTGGCTACTAGTATAGGCAATATTGTCGCCTCCTGTGACTTTTAGTTTTTTGTCCTTGTAATATTGGTTTCCTATATCTCCGATTCCAGTGTTGATGAGCTGTTGTAAGATGAGAAGAGTTTTGGCCCGTTGCTTTCCGGTTGGTGTAGAAATCATATCCCTGAGAAGGTTACTAAACCGAATTTTTTCACCGCGCCTCAGTGCTGTATCATCAAAATAATCACCTAACAGGCTCCTAAGCAGCATGTCACCTCCGAATGTCGGTTGCTGGATAGCCCGTATTCTCTGCAACACCCGCGTATGCTTATCAAATGCTCTAGTCTGTTCTAGTCGTCCGACGTACCTGCAGAGCGACGGATAGGAAAGATCCACCACTTTGTATCCGTTATATTCCACAAATCCAAGGCGATTTGCCAGAATACGCACACAAAGGAGCATTTTTTGTTCCTGTCTGACATAACTTTCGACGTCACGCCCGCCTCCCAGACTTGTCCAATCAAGATCATCCCGCGGGCTGTCCTGACCAAAAAGCAGAGGGGAAGAATTACTTCTGTGCAGTTTATTAGGGGGAAGCGGCTGAGCGGCCCACAACTTATCCATATTATCTACAACCAATGTAATTGCTGCCAATGCTGGCCATATTCTTCTTTTTAACCAAATGTTCTTATCTTCCATTTTCAATATCCAAAAAATTGCACTGCACAATCATGTCCTGTTGCATAACGGAATATTTTTTGCACTCGATTTTGTCGAAACCACAGCGCAAAATTCTCTGAGAGACTAGGACTGTTTTAATCTTTCAAAGTCATATTATTCATATGGTGTCTTTAAGTGTAAATCCCATCATGTACGCCAAGGTGTCTACCGATTCCAAAAATGAGATGACTCCGTCTTGCTGCTGCGTTAGGCGCCAATTATTTGCCCGCACCTCCTCAATCCGTTCCACATTAGAAAATCTACTAATTTTTCTCTTCGCTTGTTCATCCTGTATCTGCTCAAATTTTTCGTAGGCTGCCTGGCAAATCAGCATAATTTCTGTTTCATTAATCTTACTTTTGTTGCCATCATTCTGTTGGTAGGCATGAAATATCGTGTAGCGTGGGTGTTTTGTCTCCAAATCCTCAATTTTACTATCCAATTCGGTATTGCTAGCAGCTCCACCCCCCATCTTCTGACCATACAGATCTGGTAGCTCCTGCCTCTCTTTTGCTGCTACCTGGTCAAAAGCACCTAGTTCAGCCAGATCTCGCGAGGCCTCGGTTCCGTTGCACAGACTGCAGAAAATAACCGCCAGTGGTGTAAGCAAAAAGGGTCTGCTTTTCATTTTTTTCTCCCTTCTATTTTTTATATTCGGCACTCTAAACAGCGTAGATTAAATTCATATTAATTCCATAAAATTATTCTGAGATACACCAGAGGTATAAATTCTTGATATCCTATTTCGAACTTTCTTGAAGAGTTTATTCCTCTGGATTCCTCGCTGGTTCGCAAACAAATTGCCAAACAGGTTTACTTTTTCTCCTCTAATCCAACTCTCCTTACGCTCTCTCGAAACTCTGCCACTGTTCTAATTTTTTTGGTTCACCTCCTCTTCCTAAAAGGAATTCCTACTATAAATTGAGCTTGTCGTCTTGGAAGACCATTCGGGATCAACAGCATCCCCAGGGGTGGCAATCTCATGCTTGTTATATCCCGTTATATCCACACTGTATATTTTTTCTTTTCTCGCATAATCCTGGTTGGCATACATAACTACACGGCCATTGGGAGACCAGGTAGGACTCTCAACCAAATACCCAGTAGCCAGCATTCTTTCTCCTGAACCATCGGGATGAATAATGCCAATAAAAAAACCGTCTCTATTGGTTTTTGTGAACGCTATCCAATCTCCTCTTGGGGACCAAACAGGAGTAGCGTAGCGGCCGTTCCCGAAGGATAATCGGCGAACGTTCGATCCATCTTCATCCATAATGTACAGCTGTGGCGTGCCTCCCCGATCCGAATTAAATACTATTTGTTTACCATCTGGTGAGTAGCTGGGAGATGTGTCAATGCATCGGCTTTTGGTCAGTCTGGTCAGCCGTTTGGTGACCAAATCCAGCGTATATAGGGACGAGGCTCCGTTCTGTGCAATACTAAATATCAGCCCATTCCCGCTGGGCGAGTAGCGAGGTGCATAGGGCATTCCATTCAGCTTTGCTAGCAATTCCACGCTTCGCGCACCAATATTATACCGATAAATTTCGGCAGACACAGGCACCCTTCTGCCCCGCGCCACTTTTTCCTTATATGCGAAGAAACAAAACTCTCTGCCGGTCGGAGAGAACCGTGGTGTTAGCACAAGGGATTGGCCATCTGTCAGATACGAATGATTATGCCCGTCCTGATCCATCATCGCTATTCGGTGTGTCTTCCCATGCCGTCTGTTTTTTTTGACTGATACATAGAGAATCTTGGTGTCGAAGTACCCCTGCTCACCAACCACTCTCTCATAGATGTTATTAGCCACAATATGGGCAAATTTCCGCCACTCCCGAACATCTCCGGAGGCTGAAAGAGTCCCAACCTGCGTTTCAGATAGCACATCATAGAGCACAACTGACAGTCTCAGTGTTCCACCGTCTATGGATAGCGAAATATTTGCAAGATACTGAGCATTTATAACCTTCCACAGTGGAAATGTGGGCTTTTTTTTGGGACCGCGCAGAACTTGCATAAAGGCTCCCCGTGGAATCTCTCTAAAGAGAAAGGTGCCAACCAAATCGTTGATCACGATGGAATAAAACTCGTCCTCGCGGCTGCTGTCTGTAGCATGGACGTTTAGGGCAACGCTGACAGGCTTCATGACACCCTGTTTCACCTCCACCTCCGTTGCCGCTCCTACTGCGGTGCTCAACATTGCGAGAAGTAATATTGTACACATGGATTTTTTCAACTTCTGTAGATAGCTATTTTTCATTTTCTTCAAACACGTCATTTTAGCCTCCTGCATTCTTTAGGGCTTCTGCCACATCAAACTTCAACCGATATTCTTTCTCGTACTCCAGCATTTCCCGAGGAATTTTAAATCGTCCCACCTCCAGAATTGCTCGACGGGCACTGTCTGCTGCAGCCTTGAAAATATAATCCATCGCATAGCGCTTTTCATCAATAATTTTTACACTGGACGGGATAACCTCACCGTTTCCATCCAACCTCAAATCAATTTCGATCACGATTTTCTCGGCATCCTTTATTCCGGAGGGGACGTTCCAGTAAGGTCTTATCTGCGCATTTATTAGACTGCCTACGGACAATTCAGTGCTCTGGCCATTCCCTGCAGTCCCTATTCGTCCCGCTGCTTTAGCGGGAGCGACCCGACTTCTTTCGAGATCCTCTATGCTGCTGTTCAACATTTTTTCAAACGCATTATCTTTCTTTTTCTTCGATGCCTGTTCCGCCATCTCTAAAATTTTTTGACGATTTTTCTCTCTGATTTTCTTCTTCTCCGCCCTTTTTATTGTTTCCAGTAGAGCTTTGCGAGAGTTTTTGGTGGTTTTCTTTGGTTCTTCTTTTTTTACTGGCGGCTCAGGTACCTTCTCAGGCAGGGGAACTTCTTCCGGAGGAACAGTCGGGGGAGGCTCTTCCACAATGACATCCTGCGGTAGCGGGGGCTCGGGTTCCTGTTCCTGCTGATGAGGTGGAGATGGCTGAGACAGAGAGGGGGTAGTCTCTTTTTGCGATTCCGGGATGACAATCTCTTCGTTCTTCACTGACTCCGATTCCATTGGGTGATTCGGCTCCGCTGCCACAGGCGTCTCCTCAACCTTTGGCTCAGCAATCTGCTCTGGTTCCTTTTGGGACACCTCCGGTTCTGGCTGTACAGACGAAACCTGCTGCTCGGTTCCTACTCCCGCTGGTTCCTTGCTCGACTCTTCCCTGGGCTTTTCCTTCAGAACCGGCTCTGGTTGCTTTTGCTGCTGCGGCTGCTTGATTGGGGTCTCTTCCGTCTCTTCCTCAACCGGTATTTCACCCCATTCACTGTCTCCCACAATTTGAACCTCAGTTAACTGCAAATTATTTGGTCTAGGCAGATGAAAAGGCACCGTTCCAAGCAGCAATGCTGCTAGGTGCCACACTCCAGAACAGATAATCGGCCACTTTAGTGCGAAACTACCTCGTATTCTTTTCATTTTGTCCCTGTTTCTTCGGCAGCTCCGTTACCAGGACAACTTTTTTAAAACCTGCGCTGCTTATGCGGCCCATAATATCCATGATATGTCCATAGGATAGGATACGATCGCCTTTCACGAAGATCCTTGCCTCCTTCCCATCTTCGCTACAAATCGCACGAAGTTTTTCCGGCAACGTCTCCGCATCTACCTCAATTTCTCCGATAAAAATATGCCTTTCTTTATCTACGTGCACCACTATTGGAGTTTCGTTTCCTGTAATATTCGGAGCATTCACGCTGGGAAGATCCACTTTAACCCCAACTGTCAATAAAGGAGCCGTGATCATAAAAATCACCAACAGCACCAACATAACATCAATCAGTGGCGTAACATTAATATCGCTGATCAGTGCCATCCGTGCCTTTTTCCTGTTTCTTATCGCAAATATTGCCATTTACACTCCGGAATCCTCAACCTGTCGCGCGATGATAGAGGAAAACTCATCCACGAACGACTCTAACCGGTTTTGGTACCTATTTATCTCAGAAGAAAGCTTATTATAGGCAACCACAGCAGGGATTGTCACAACAAGTCCCAGTGCTGTAGCAAACAGGGCTTCCGCAATCCCTGGAGCGACAGAAACAAGACTTGTGTTCTGATCAAACTTTATGGATTCGAAGCAGTTTATAATTCCCCAGACAGTACCAAACAGCCCGACAAAGGGTGACGTCGAACCTACGGTGGCAAGAAATCCAAGATATTGCTCCAGGTACTCGATCTCTCTTCCGATTGTCACACGCATCATTCGAGCAATACGCTCGTTCAGAGAAATGCTTCCTATGGCAGTCTTGACTTTGGATTTTGTTTTTCTCCATTCCTGCATGCCAGAAATAAATACAGACACATAGGGATCATCCCCCTTATTGTTTATATTATCGAAAAAAGTGTCAATGGAACCACAATTCCAGAATGCTTCTTCAAATTTATCTGCACGAGCTTTTATTTTTCTTAAAAATGCGAATTTTGCGAAGATGATCGTCCAACTCCAAAATGAGCACCCCAAAAGCAGAATGATAACAAACTTTACTGCAAACGACGCCTGCATGAAAAGACTGACAAGAGACATGTCATTGGTCGCGGCTGTGGTTATAACTTCTTCCATACCATTCATAGCAATTCCCCTTCGTAGAGATTATCCCTTGCCCTCTGCGGCGCGCCCAGATAACGATAGCCCTCCCCTGTGAGAACACGGCCTCTGGCCGTCCGCTGAACCAGCCCGTTCTGCAGAATATAGGGCTCTATGACCTCCTCTATGGTATCTCGTTTCTCTGATAATACTGCAGCAAGAGTCTCAACGCCAACTGGTCCACCGTTATAAAAATCAAGTATGCATTTTAAATATTTTCTATCCATTGAGTCAAGGCCGTTTTCGTCGACATCCAATCTTTTTAAAGCCAGGTCTGCTATTTTCTTATCGATAATCTCCGTGTTGTTGACAATAGCAAAATCTCGCACACGTTTCAGGAGACGACCGGCAATGCGTGGAGTTCCCCGGGATCTCCGAGCTATTTCCTCGGATCCATCAGTGGATATCGGAATTCCTAGCAGCTCTGCGTTTTTACTGATTATTATTTGCAATTCCTGATGCGTATAAAATTCCAACCGCAACGGAATTCCGAATCTATCACGTAGCGGCGACGATAACATGCCGGAGCGAGTTGTGGCTCCAATCAATGTGAAATGAGGCAAACTTATTCTAACAGAGCGGGCAGCCGGACCTTCTCCTATCATCAAATCCAGCTGAAAATCCTCCATGGCCGGGTATAAAATCTCTTCTACCAGACGATTCATGCGATGGATTTCATCAATGAAGAGCACGTCCTTTTCCTGTAGATTAGTGAGGATAGCCGCAAGATCCCCTCCCTTGGCTAAAATAGGGCCGGAGGTGGCCTTAAATCCAACCCCAAGCTCCTTTGAAATAATCTGCGAGAGAGTTGTTTTGCCCAATCCTGGTGGACCGAAAAATAACACATGATCCATGGCTATGTTGCATTTTTTGGCAGATCCTATGAATACGTGCAGGTTGTCTTTCAGCGAGTCTTGGCCAATAAAATCACTCAGGCAGGAAGGGCGCAGGGAATACTCATTCGTCTCCTGCTCAGATGGCTCCGGATTCAACTCTTTTCTCACCATAAACTATGCTCCAGAGGATAATCGAGTAAGAACCCGTTTCAGCAGAACGTCAAAACCGGCATCCTCTGACATCTGCAGAGAGGAAATTACTCGCAAAATATCAGCCCTCTGGTATCCAAGATTTACCAGTGCTGATATAACGTCGCTCCATACACCTGGTTCGCTGCTCGCTGGAATGGTCATCGGAATATTCAGATTGACCTTTCCAATGACTTTTTCCTTCAGCTCTGTGATAATACGCAGAGCTAGCCTGGGGCCAACTCCATCCGCCCTGGTAAGCATATTCTTATCACTGGTGAGAAATACGTGATATATGTCCTCGTCAGAAAGGACGGATAGGATCGCCATGGCCACCTTCCCTCCAACTCCTTGCACAGACGTGAGAGTATTGAACCAAAAACGTTCCTGTTCTGATATGAATCCATACAACGTCCAGGAATCTTCCCTTACGCTGAGAACCGTAAAAATGTGCATCAGCCCTGAATAGTTTCTCGCTTCGTTTAGAGTTCGAGCAGAACAAACCACAGAATATCCCACGCCATTAACGTCAACGACAACTGAACTTTCCGCTATCTTGTTTACCGTTCCTTTTAGATGTGTTATCATCCTTTTACCGTATAAAGCGTTTTGTGATGAGCATGACAAACCGCCACCGCAAGCGCATCCGCTGCATCGAGCTTCACTCTACCACAACTTAGTAATTTTTGAACCATAATTAATACCTGCTCCTTGGTGGCATGACCAGTTCCAACCACGGACTTTTTTATTTTGTTCGGTGTGTATTCATGAATCTTCAATCCAAGAACACCAACACAGCAAATGGCAGTACCACGCGCCATCCCAAGCTTCAGCGATGAAAATGGATTTTTATTGACAAAAACATCCTCTATGCTAGCCTCCTCGGGATTGTATTTCTCGATTATATCAGACAATTTTTTGAAAATATGACTAAGACGGGAGCCGATCTCTTCTTCAGATGATGATACTATAGTTCCATTGTCGATATGCTTCAACAAAAATCCATTATAATCCACAATTCCCCAGCCGGTGATATGCAACCCGGGATCAATTCCTAAAATTCTAGACAATATTTTTCCTCGATCTCGGAAATGCCGTCACCCATTTTTTCTTTCGCCAAGAAAATTTGCAACCTTTTCCTCTTTATCCCTGGTAGAAAATAGGGATCGGAACATCAGTCTCTCGCTGCGTACTCCCTGATCCAAACCTACATTTTGCGAAAGACGGATAGCTTCTTTAATCATTTTTAAACTAATTTTAGGTTTTGCCGCAATTTTTTTAGCCAACTCCAATGTCTCATAAACCAAATTATCCTTTCTTACCACCCGGGATACAATTCCCAGTTTCTGTGCACGCCATGCAGAGAGAAAATCTCCGGTCATGATAATTTCCGCAGCTAATTTAGGCCCCGCAATCTTGGTGAGCAATTGAGTGCCACCCATCCCGGGCATCAGCCCAAGATTAACCTCCGGAAATCCGAACTTGGCATTCTCACTAGCTATTATGACGTCGCACATCAATGCCAACTCAAATCCTCCGCCCAGAGCATACCCGGATACTTCAGCAATGACCGGAATCTTTACCCGGGAAATAGCTTCCCAGCAATAATTGATGAAATTATCTCGGTTGGCAGTTTCAAAGGAATGCTGCGCTATTTCTGATATGTCGACACCCGCAGCAAACGCTCTGTCGCAGCCTCTGACCACTAAAACACTCGCCTGCAGATCTATATCGCAGACCGTTCTATCTATTTCCTGCATCACGCCGGATGACAATGCGTTCAACTTGGCTGGATCATCCATGGTGAGAATAGCAATGGAACCCTCTACAGATAAGCTAATCGACAACATGATTCCCTCGCTTAGCTTTGATTCTCTCTTCGATGGCTTTAATTTTTTCAACGATAGCTTTTTCAGATACCTTTATGTGAGCTTTCTGGAAATCCAGTAGAATTCTGTCAATCATTTTGCGATCGTTTGGAGTTATCAAATACGACAGAATCAGGTTTCTCACGTATTTATTCAGGGCGCTTTCCTTGTATCCCAACCTTCCTCCTGCCCACTTTGCGAGAATTTTATTCCGACGCGCCGTTATAAAAAATCTGTTCTGCAGCACATCCAGCAACTTCGTCTCATAGGACGATTTTCCAAAAGAAAACATAGACACCTCCATCACACAACAACACTACACCCCTTCACAGAGAAGCAATATAGCATGTGCACTTCAGTAATCAAAGTATCCCGGTGTCACAATTAGGATACATTAACCAAGCTAGAATTTCGACGTATCAAGTTGAATAATTCTTATCTGGGAGAATAGCTTGATTTTCAAGAACCCATTTACCATACCGAGTATTCTATTGGCCTCATACTGTACTTCAAGGCCATGTCCCTTGATCGTCTTGAGAATCAGGATTTTTTCTGGGCCGACATTAATCACCCTGTGCGGTAAACATAGAGCTGACATGTATGGACCGACAACGTCGCTCCAATTCAGGAAAAGCTTCAGATAATCTGGCCTGTTAATCATTTTCCTGATCAGCCTGTCCGAAATCTCGACCACAGCAAGAGGAGATCTATTAATACCCATGATGAGACCGTTGTCCGATAGATCTTTTCCACAATTGATTTCGTCAGATCCGCTGCTCGGATCCTCATATACATGCAGTACACTGCGATCCTGCGCTGTGTTCCTCATTGTTCTTACGGAAAATATCTCATCATGCAACGGTCTCATGATTCCTACTTAAACAATTGATAGACTTGCCCAGACATTTTCTTCAGAGCTCCATTGGTCGGAGACACCAGGATACACCCAGCGCTTTTGTCCCAGACCGGAACGTCATCTTTGGAGTTGCCAGCATAGATGAATCCTCTCTCCCCAAACACTGTTACCAAAGCGTCCGCCTTAGCTTCGGCCCGAAGATTCGCCCAAGCATTGCTGGCGAAAACCCCGTCAAAAAGCCCTCCAAAACCCACAGTATCCAGATGCTCCACCACCTGATTGGCGTACACCACATTGCTTGCAGTGGCCAGGAAAACTTTATGCCCTTCCTTTTTCTTTTTCAAAACAAATTTCAAAAATTTTTCATTGTAACGTAAATTTGCGACATCCAGCTCCACCAATTCTGCAAGTTTCTGCTTTAGGAATGCTCGTCCTCTTAGTAGCCAGCATAATATCCTGAATACATTGAAGAGACCACATCCTAGATACTCACGAATCGCGATCTGCGTCACATCCCCCTCCAGGAGTGTTCCATCAAGATCCACACAAATTGGAAGAAGGTTCATATTTTTTTTGACACACTCACCATCGCAGGTCGCAGTAAACGTCCATGGTATGTGTATCCAACCTGCATTATCCGGAGGACAACACCAGCTTCATAATCCGAGCTTTCCTCCTCACACATAGCCTGATGGTACTCAGGATTAAAACCATCCCCAATTTTCACGGCAATACGGGAAATGCCGTACTTGCTGAAGATGGATACCAATTCCTTCTCACAGAGCAGAACACCATCAAAAAAAATCTTTAATCCAGCCTCTGTTTCTATCTTCTCTCTTATGGTCGCGGAATTTTCAGTGACTCTTTCGAGGTTATCGGCCACAGTCAGAAGATCCCTGGCAAATCTGGTGTTGGAGAATCTGATCGCGTCCTCTTTTTCTTTTTCCAACCTCTTCCTAAGATTATCCGACTCCGCTATCTTGCGAAGAAACGTGTCTTTTAGAGTATTGATTTCTGCCTCCAGTTGCCCAATTTGATCTGCGGGAACGTTTTTTTCAACATTATCTTCTTGATTTTCAGTATCTTCACTCATTATGAACCTCTATAGTATTGGTTAAAACTCCGAGTCAAATATTATTAGGGAAAAGGATTCAACGCAAGGGCCTAGACTTTCGGCCATTTCTGTCTAACCGGACGGGGACGCCTATTTTCATCAAGGGCGACCATCACGAATGTTCCCTTAACTGCTGGCAGTTCCTCGTCTTGATTTTTCCTTTTTATGATCACATACATGTTTAAAGTAACGGATGTGTTCCCGATTTTTTCGATCTCCGCATAGACAGACACTTCGTCGCCTACAAAGATGGGAGCGTCGAACGTGACGTCCCTTATAGCCTTTGTGGCGACACTACCCCGGGCAAGCCTGGCTGCGATGACACCGGCGGCAATGTCCATCAGCGACATAATCCATCCTCCGAAGATATCCCCCCAGGGATTGGTGTCAGCTGGAACAGCAATGGTTCTAGAAACCAAAACTCTTTCTTTTTCTAACATATTTCTCTCTTCTATAAATACACAGGTTACAAACCCTACGCCGCTATATATATGATCTTTTGTTCAAAAAGTCAATTTGATTTTATACCACACATGCAGTTGGCATTTAATTCCGAGGGAAGGGAAAGTGATAGTGCATAAGTTCATAGAAGTAATACCACCTCATGAGTGTAAGTTTGTTTGAATATACTGCAATAGGAGCTGTACTCACGTGCAGGGATTGCGTCATATAGATAGCATGTTATAATATCAGGGATATTGTTAATGGAGGCATATGAAATGGCATGCAAATTTTGTGGAAGTGAAGAGTTGAGGAAGAATGGCATTACGAGGGGGAAACAGCGTTATTTTTGCAAAAATTGTGAAAGGAATCAGGAGGAAGGAGATGGCAGGGAGAAGC
>JAIROP010000021.1 GCA_031257475.1 Holosporaceae bacterium | reverse complement strand
TTTTTGAAACGCTTCTTCAGGTATGTTATGATCCATCGTTGTATAAACCTCATTTTTAAACCTTTATAAGGTTTATACAACTTTCCTAAAATTTTCTGCTTCTCGCTAACAGAACCTAAAACACTTACGGAGAGTTTTTTCGAGATTCTGCAAAACTTCCTCCTCATTTCTGTCTTTCTTACATTTTACTGGAACACTACCTATTCCGGAAAAAAGAAAAGGCACACTTTAAAATCTCAAGTTGTAGTAGACAAAAATACCAGGCATGTCATTTGTACAGCTTTTTGCAATGGCAAGAAACATGATTTCAGGCTAATAAACAACCCCGCAGCAAGCAGCGAGGTATTGAGCAGATTTTGCTTTTAGCCGTTTTTCGCGACAAGCCGCGGGGAATATATCCCCAAATAGAGATTTAACAGGGCGATTTCCTAGGTAGAGATATTAGAGAGGATGAAATATAAATATATACCCAATCACGGCGGGATTCAGTTAAAAAATGCTGAAATTGCAATAAAGATTAGGCCATAAAAAACTATTTTTCGTCGTGATTTGGTATAGTCATAGGATATGATGGAGAATTGTATTGAATTGGCGATAGTTGAAATGTTTAGAAAAGTAATGGATCCGCGGACATCGAAGGATAGGGAGTACAAATTGGAATATATTCTCACATTTGCGCTGTTTGCAGTAATGAGCGGAGCGCAAAATTACAAGGAGATATATCTTTTTATAATGTCTCATTATGAGAAGCTGAAGAGTTTTTTTCAAGTTGAAATGTCGTCGTTATCCGACCCATTCGACGATTTGGAAGACTCTAACCCGCGTTGATAGTGAGGAAATAGAGAAAGTTTTTCGTGAAGATGCGGCGAAGAAGGAATCATCAGTTGAAGGTCGGCAAATTTGTTTTGATGGGAAAGCCCTGAGAGGCAGCTATTCCGAGCATCCAGTTCGTGTTTTTGAGGCGTTTTCGAAGTTTGGCGGAATAGTTTTGGCGCATATTCCTCTAAACACCGAAAAAGAACACGAAATTCAGTTATTTGAGAAGCTTTTGCAGGATCTTAATTTGCATGACAAAATTGTTACAGCTGACGCCTTGCATTGCAAAAAAAACTTTCGAATTAGCAGAAAAGGTCGGAGCGATCCTGATTACGCAGGCGAAAAACAATCAAAAAATACTAGACTTCTTTCGAAACCGTCGTCCTTCCGGTAATTTTTGCGTCGCTCCGGTGCTCGGATCCTCACGTACGCAAAGTACTCTGCGGTCCTGCGCTCCGTGGGCTACTAAAAATTCCTCGGAACTACTCGGTTGCGAAAGAAGTCTACTGAAGAATCAGCTGGAACATGGCTGTATAATACAAAAGCCGCTTGAAAGTCACGAAGACGAAATCGACAAAAATCATGTCAGAATTGAAAAGCGGAGATACGAGGTGTTTGATGCTTCTCCGATGCTCGACAAATGGCGAAACGACTGGCCCTATATCAGAAAAGTCATAAGAGTTACAAGATTTCGACAGCCAATCAGCAAAAAAAGCATCAATTGAAGAGTCCTACTACGTAAGCAACGGGAGGTTGTGTGCAGCCGAATTTGCGTAAAGTATCCGAGACCATTGGTCCATCGAAAACAGGCTGCATAACGTGAAAGACAGCGCTTTCAGGGAAGATTTTGCGGTTCAAAGAGTCAATCCCTACATTTTTTCGATGATCATAGACTTTGCTTTGAATTTTCTACGATTTGAAAAAGTCTCAAACATCAGAACTGCTATCAGACTAAATCTACTGAACTTTGAGACTTTTATGAAAAAAAAATGACAAAAATCTTGAACGCCTAGGAAATCACCCTGATCAGTTCACAGAGTGATTTTCTTTTCAAATAACGGGATTATAGAGAACAGATAATATTTCTTCCTGGTTTTCCACTCGTATATTTTCATCAGCGGAATTCCCAGAAATTTGTAGATAATTTTCTTTTTAACATAGCACTCGTCATTGCCAAGATTTATATGATGTGCATCACTGAACTCGATAAAATCACGGCGAGAGGCCAGCATATCTCGGCGTCGTTTGTCTGTGCTCACTCTGGTTATGGATTCCTGGTTTACCCAGTAGTAGTAGCGAGTCGTTGGAACGGTAACCAAAGTCTTCAGAAAATACAAAGCTCGGATTGTAAAACCAGTATCTTCGAATTCCCGCTCTTTAGGAAACCGAATTTTGTGCAAATTGATCTCTGATCTCCTATAAATTTTATTGTACACATAGCCTTTGCGAGGAGATTCCGTAATTCTGTACTTGTCGATGGTGGAGCAGTAGAGTCTCTCCTCCTTTATGATCAGTTTTTCTCTCATTTTGCCAGAGGGATACGCTCTTATAATGCTGCAGCAGGCCATGCTGGCATCGTATTTAGCGGCGGCTCCGTGAAGTTGCTCGAAATAGTTAGATTCCACCCAGTCATCGCTGTCAACAAAGCCGACATATTCTCCACATGCGACTTCCAAAGCAGCATTTCTGGAAAACCCCGGTCCTCTATTATCCTGATTAATGACGATAACGCGCTGATCCTGTCGTGAAAATTGCTCCAATATTTCAAAAGAGCCATCGAGAGACCCATCATTGACGCATATTATTTCAATATCTTTCAATGTCTGATTAAGCAAGCTTCCCAGACAGCGCGCTAGCCATTTTTCAGTATTATATACGGGAACTATAATTGATACCACCGGGGACATGATTTCCTCACACTCGCCATACGGCTAAAAATCTCATATAATACGGCAATCAGCAAACTATTTTAGCTGAGTCTAAAGTTTTCCCAGAAATCCAGGAGGTTTTTCCTAGAAATGCGCCACTCATTCGCAGCGGAGGAACATTTTGCGGAGTTAATCGCAGATAGCAGTGGAAGAAATCTCCTAGGTATTTCCGAACTAGACATTTTAGGTTGCCTAAATATTTATTGTCCAAGAGAAGTTGAAAAATCATCTGATAATCCAGATGGGTCAGGTGAATTTCAATTCCAAAGGAAGATACGGACAGTCTTTTACCAAGTTCCACGTTAATTCCGAGCTTCGTATTGTTTCCCAGCAATTGAATTCGCTGCTGATCAACCCAATGAGTCTGTATTTGCCTGATGTGAGTCGTAAATCCGAAAAAAGCAGAAATAACTGCCTCCAGACCGACAGCGCTCTTTTCCTTTGTCCAAAACAGGTGGGACAGGCGAGATACTCCTCTGCCCATGATTTCAGGAGAGTCACCCATGAAAGTAGAAATCACCCTCTGCAGTGGACAGGCTCTATCGTGATTCTGTAAATTCAGGTAACGACGCCTGCTAATTCGGTATGAAATTCCAAGCAGACGTGTATTAAAGATATTTAGGAAATCACTGATTGCAAAATCCTTGGCCTGCGTTCTTCGAAAGATCAATTCCGCGTAGGGCGTGGGCAATGGTCCATTTAACCCGGAAATGGACAATCTTTCCGTATATATAACGGGACGATTGTTTTCCAATAAAATTTTTTCTATTTCCGTTCCACGCAGATGAAACGTGTTGATATTTTTCGTGGAAAATGGCGCATCAGTTGGCGATGTCTCCTGGCCAAATGAAATCTCGGATCCGAACTCCAAAATCATTACAGCCATTTCGAAGGAGAATTGTTTTGGCCTAAGTAGAAGTTCTCTGTTCAGAGGTAACTTCTCATTCCGAATTGTTCCTTCCATTCTTTCAAAATCCCATTTCTGGATATATTTTTCACAGATACATCTGTGAAGGTGTTGATAGATGTGTAGGATGATAAAAACCGCGATAACACCAAGCTGAGAGGCAGTCCAAGATTATAAACAGAGTCATCGAAAGTGATTTCAATGTTGGTTCCACGCACAAATCCGCGCCAGGCTTGCTCGTCGAATCGCCGCGTAATTATCCTGCTGTCAACCGAAATCATTGCATCAACCTCCCTCTCCACACTTGATCCAAAAACATTGGCAAACACGCGCAGAACTTCCCGAATTTTACCTATTCCATCCTGGCTAAAGGAAATGGAATTCAGTGACAATGCGGAGATTAATTTCCAAAGTATTTCCCCATTTCTCAGGGACGGTTTCTGAGCAGTCGGGCGATCCTGGCAATAAATTTTTCGAGCAGGCACAGACAGTTCTATCTGTAATTCACCCAAAGCTGGAATTTGATCCGCCAATCCACGATTAGTGCACAAAGTGTGTCCATAGAATATTCTATCGCTGAAAAATTGCGGATCGAAATTTAGATCCACGAATGAGATGTAGACATCCTCACCGAAGGCGTCTTTTATATAGGATTTTTTTCTCGAAGATTTCCAAAAAATATTCGACGAGTTAGTGCTTCGTGAGGATTCGCCGCAGGCAAAAAATTCTGGGACGAAAATTTCATCGCCATTGATTGAAGCAACGGCCACCATTTTACGGATCATGTATATTTCGTTGCTGCTGTAGCGACGATAATCTGGCACCATGCAGTACTCCACCTGCCTGTGGTCCAGATGCAAAGGTTCCGTGACCTTGGGAAACAAATTTACTGCTGGAACGGAGGAGAGAGAGAAATTTTTTCTAGATATTTGCATGGAAATATTGTAACTCATAGGAATGAATAGGAAACTTTCGCCACCAAGATTTTGATTCCTTGGTAGTTCCACATCGAATCCATAGAATTTGTCCGGAAATGCACAATATTCCTGCAGCAGACGGAATCCCTTGTGAACTGTCCTGGGATATGGAAATAGTGAATCTACATCCTCCGCACCCACCGGCTTGATTGTGTTCAATAATTTATAGGACGAGTCCTTTTGCAGAATAACTTTTTCTTCTGTCGAAAATATGGCCGAGAAAATCTTGCCCCGCAGAAGAGCATCTGCATTGATATAAAAACGCAGCCTGTCAGGGTAAACCTTTGCTGGAGAATAGTTGAGTCCCAGCTTCAGATAATAGGTTGAATGTGCAAAATAGTTCGGCAAATGTTCTTTTTGAATTGTGATAGCCGAGGTAACCTCAACTGGCCAAAGAAAAAGATCGTGGGCCGTCATAAAGGAACATGTTTCTCCGGAAAAACTTTTAGAATATAGAATAGTATCCTTTGGCACAGTCACTCCTGGAGCTTTGGCTGCGCGGTGCAGATCGATGTCAAAATTCACCATCACGCAGGAAGGCGTTGGTAGTGTCAGAGGTTCGTACAAAACATTAAGTAACGTGCCAGCAATTTCAGGAAATTGATCGTCTATTTGCTTTTGTAATTTACCTGTTAAAAATGCAACGCTTTCTATGAGTTGCTCCACGTGCGGATCCGTAGATTCGCTGAATGATAGGTCCAGCCTCCTGGCTATCTTAGGATACCTGTGGGCGAAATCGCTGCCGGCATTTCTTAGGTAGGACAGTTCGCGCTGGTAATACTCGGATAGTACATCCACATCATTTGGGGTCATATCAGTTCTCTATCACCAGTGGAAAGGATAGTGGCATTTTGCGATTTTCCAATGTAACCGCAGCGTCAATGCTAACGAATATACGGCTTGGATCACTACCAATTCCAGTTATATGTGATTTTGCATTGGTTAGACGTGACTCGAACTTTTTAATCACGTAATCAATTCTGGATTCTAGCTCCTGAATTTCGAAAACATTTTCCGCTGATGTTGGAGCCGTAACAGTCACGCCATAGGAAAGCGGAGATTCCTGCCAAAGCGGAGGGGCTCGAGTGTTCAACAGATAAGACAGATCCTGCAGTATGGATTTCTGCAGATCTCTAAAGGATGAAAATCTCTTTGGCGTTTTTTCAAATTGCTCATCCGTATTTTCGTCAAATAATTTTTCAAACAAAGGAATGGGGGCAGTATTCATTACGCATTCTCCGCTTTCCATTTGGTCAGATCCATTTTCACCGTGGCTGTTCCTGACTTGGTGCCGTCTTCGTTGATCCCTGTATGGGAATCTGAGTAGGATTTACATTGAAAGGAGAGGAGTGCAAGATCCCCATACAGAGAGAGTGATTGGAAGGCGCATTGCTCAAATTTCAACTCTTCCAGTTTTTCAATGGGATTGTTAACCGAAGCAGTTTTGGTTACGATTATTGTGGGAACGATGCTTCCAGTATTAAGTTTATCTAAGAACTTTGGAAATGAACCGGATAACTCCATATAAACCACGACATCTCGGGTAAATACTGCGGCATCTGCTGCTTTTGTTCTGTTAAAAATGGATAGGCGGAAAATTTCGAAATGTATGCCGTAGATTCTTGAAAAATCCTCCAGTCCTTTGGCTTCGCTGCCAAATATCTTATCTGCGGAAATCCACCAATCACAGCGGATAAAATCTCCCCAGAAACCACTGCTCCGGCTTAATTCCACTGGTATTTTCAGCAGACCATCCGGCGGTTCCAGAAAAGACGGATTCTTTAACAACCTCTGCCACTCCATTATACTTTCACAGGATAGTAGGAGGGAATGGTTAACAAATTATTTAAAAAATGGCACAGGAAATTATTCCAGACTACTATTCTTTGCGCTGCGGAATCTTTTTGGGATTGGAGGAATTTATCTCGACGACGCGCACACTGCTTGGATTGGTAATTCTAAGCAGGTTGACATGCAATAATCCATTGTCAAAGTCTGCATCTTTCACCTCAACTCCATCCGCCAGAACAAAAGTTTTTATAAATTGACGTGTGGCAATGCCTCTATATATGTATACAGCCCTGGAGTCTGCTTCCTGTTTCCCACGGATAGTTAATTGATTGTTTTCCACAGAGATACGTATGCTTTCCTTCTGAAAACCAGCCAGAGCGAGAGTGATCCTAAAGCCCTGTTCCCCTATCTGCTCTATGTTGTAGGGAGGATACGAATCCTCCTGAGCCTTCGAAAGAGAATCCACCAGCCTTTCGAAATGCTCAAACCCAAGAAATAAAGGACTGCTAAACAATGATGTCCGATCGTCCATTTCTCCACCTTTTTTCCCCCTTCTTATATAATATTACAACTTCAAAAGTGCAATAGGGACTATTTCCCAACCGCCTTTTCCGCTGCTCGGATCCTCATGTACAGGTAGTTATACAATCTCTTCTATGACGATAGGGCGATGCCAGACGGTATAACTATCGTGAATTCGGCAAATTCATTTTCTCTGGAATTGACTGAAATGTTTCCAGAATGATCCTCTATAACCTCTCTGGCAGTGGATAGTCCAAGGCCTGGTCCCGTGCCCTCTGGTTTTGTCGTAAAGAATGGTATAAAGATCCTATCCAGGATACCATCCGCTATCCCATTACCATTATCATAGATGAGAATTTTTATGCTGGATAACAGATTCTCTGTTCTTATGAGGATCTTTGCCTCCGAAACATTCTGGAATTTATTGATAACGGAGTATATGGCGTTATCTAGTATATTGTAAATGGCCTTGCTAAAAGATTGTATAGATATGGAGATGTGTGGTATGGAATCATCAAATTGAGAGTCGATTTTGGGTAGATTTGTGATTCCGTTGTTCTTGTAGGATGAAAACAGCATGGTTATGGTCTGTGAAATGGTCTTGTTTATGCTGGCTGGGTGTTTTTTTCCGCCGGAAGTCTTGGATTGATCTAGCATGAACCGGATAATTTTGTCTGCGTTTTGTCCATATTCGGAGATTTTTACAACATTTGATTTAAATTTGCCGAAATTGTTCGACAGTAGTGTGAAAATATCCGTCGGTAGCGAGTCTTTATTCTGTTCGATTTTTTCCACAAGTTCTTCACAAATTTCTGCGCTAACAGATGCAAAATTAATAATAAAATTCAGCGGGTTTTTGAGTTCCTGGGAAATCGAACTAACCAGAGCGCCCAGGGAAGCCATCTTTTCCTGGGCCACTATTTGTTTTTCTCCCCGTTCAATTTTGGCCAGATAGGCAATTTCCTTATCATGGGCTTCTTTCTGGGCAATGCAATTTGAGAGACGCGCCCGCAGAAGGGTTTGATTTAATGGTTTCACCAAATAATCTTCTGCCCCCGCTTCTATGCATTTAACCACCAGGTCAACATCGCTATCGCTGGAGATCATGATGATAGGAATAGAACGGTATAGACTATTTCCCTTTAGCTCCACAAGGAAATCATAGCTGCTGGCTCCATTCATGAACATGTTTAAGAATATGACGTCCACCAGGCTCGACGCCAGTATTTCGAGAGCCTGTTTGTTGCTCGCTGCTGCTAGTATCTCATAACCATATGTGGATAGCCTGCGCTTCAGAAGAGCTCTCGCATTTTCTTGATCGTCTACAACCAAAATTTTAGCGGATTTTTGGGTAAAATTTACACTGTTAAAATCTTCCATTTCTAAGTCTTGTAGACGTTGAAAGAATTCTATCCACATAAAGTTAAAAATATTTTAAATTTTCGTTTTTTACACGCTATTAACATTTTTTTGTTAAAAATCTACATAATATGCAGCATTGGAGACAGCCGTGGCAGAAGAAGACGAAAAGAAGGATTCACTTCCAACAAATACAAAGGAAGAATCAATAAAAAATGAAAAGCCACTTTCCGTCGATATCTCGAGCGGTGATGAAGATTCGGAAGAGGAAGATGTGGTTGTGACGTCCTCCTGTGATGACATCGAAAAAAATATCATGAATCTGATTGCCACAGGTCATATGTTCAAGGCTCATGTGATAGCAAAAAAGGCGTTTCAAAAGCATCCAAATAACATCAGTCTGGCACAGGCATACGCACTTGTACTGCTGAAGACCGGTGCAGTGGAGGAGTCGCGCAAACTCGTATATTCCATTTTGGATATTGTTCCACAGAGGGATGAAACAACGGACGCCATGATGATCACCGTGAATGATCTGCTGGAGAGCAAATTTTTGACAGATGGGGTCTCAGAAATAATCGCCAACATCGGCCACATTTTTAAGGAGGCCTGGAAATATTCCCATCATTGTCGAGATCTGGAAATATCAAGGGAACTCTATCTAGCATCCTTTCAAAAAGAAAAGAAGACACGAACAGGAATGCACGCCGGATGGCTATCCTGGCTGACTGGGGATGATGGTCAGGCAAAACAGCTGGCAGCATCTGTATTGAAGCTGTTGCCTCCGTTCGGGCTTGAGGCTTCCTTCGGCGAACTAATAGATCTGGCCGAAGCCCAGTTGTTGCTGGGCCGTGAAGACGACTCCTGCAAACTCTACGAAGAGGCTATGAAGCAGAGTGCCAGCGAGAGTTATATCTCCATAGTTACTGCCAGACAACAGCTATATTTTTTACGGGAAGCCGGATTTAAGGTTCCACATCAAGCTTTAGAAATCCTGATTCCTCCGACCATTGTTGTGTTTACCGGCCATGCCATAGACCATCCCAGCTTTCAGGTTCCCCTGTTTCCCCAGGAGATGGAAGCAGACGTGAGGCGCATAATAACCGAAAAGCTACAATCCATAAATGCCAAGATAGGATACAGCTCAGCTTCCTGCGGCGCTGATATAATATTCATAGAGGCTCTGCAGAGCCTAGGAGGAGAAGTCAACATCATTTTGCCGTTTGCCATATCAGACTTTGTTGAGACCAATGTTAGACACGCCGGACCTCGTTGGGAAAAGAGATTCGAATGCGTCCTGGCCAATGCTCACTCTGTTAGCTTTGCCTGCGAAGATCGTTATCTGGGACATGACATGCTATACAGATTTTCTAACCACGTCATGCACGGTAGTGCTGTCATGCGGGGGAAGTTTTTGACCACGGAACCCCATCTGATGGCCGTTTGGCATTCCAGAACAGACTCTATGCCCGGTGGTCCTGCTGATTTCATAGACAGATGGACCAACATAAGTACGCTGCATCTGATAGATCTCGATGAACTGGTGGAGAATGGCAGGACCACCGACAAAATAGATCCATCGCTAATCAAGCCACAAAAATTTTCTCTAAGCTTTGATCCGTTCATATCAAAATCCCCGGATCGCGTTATAAAGTCCATGATGTTTTCTGATTTATCCGGCTACAGTAAATTGCAAGACGAGCACGTACCGTCTTTTTTGGATTTTCTGGAAAAACTCAACAGTGCCATCGAAAAAATCGGCGTATCCCTGGAATCTCTGAACACCTGGGGAGATGCCGTATTTGCCGTCGCCGATGACGCCATGAAAATCGCCGACTTTGGTCTAAGGTATTGCGATATCATTGAAGCCCTTGGGAAAAAATATCCAGAATTTCCATTTCCCATTCGGGCCCGCATTTCTCTGCATTCGGGGCCGGTATTTCTGGCGCAGGATCCATTCATAAAAAAAATAAACTTCTACGGAGGACACATCAATCGGGCAGCTCGACTGGAGCCCGTCACAGCGGTGGGCCAGGTCTATGCCACTCAGCAATTTGTGGCACTGCTCTACGGTGAAACCAATGATGAACGCAATGAATACGTCCAAAAGGGGTTGAAATATTTCGAAAGGTATTCCACCGAGTACGTCGGAGTTATTTCTCTGGCCAAAAGTTTTGGCCAACAGGAGGTTTATCATCTACGTTGGACATAAAATAGAAGCGCGTTCTATGGTTAACAACTTTCTAATGCAGCTTCCTCCAGCTGGGTGAACGCCCCTGTGTTCTTAATATTTTGGGTATCCTAGAGCTTCATATGAATGAATAATTATTAATTTTAGAGAACCTGGCACGATTATTGCTCCATCTAATCAAGGGTAAACCAATTAGAGGAGTGACCATTGTGAAGCCGTTATATAATGTGGTTTTTGTATCATTGTTCTGTCTAGCAGCGAATAGGAGTCACGGAGAAAGTGGGTGTGTAAAAACACCGTACTTTAGTCAGCATGATCTATGCGAATGCGAAATCGAGAAAGCGGAGAAAAAATATGGCATTCCGCATCGATTGCTCATGGCGATCGGAATGGTGGAATCGGGACACTCCGCAGGGACAAGACGCAAGCGACCATATCCCTGGGCAATCTGTGTCGCTGGCAAAAGCTACTATTTTTCCTGCAAAAGTGCCGCCATAGCGGCCGTTAAACGGCTAATGTCCCAGGGGAAAAAAAACATTGATATTGGTTGCATGCAGGTAAATCTGATACATCATCGAAATGCCTTCAAAACCCTTGAAGAGGCGTTCACACCCAAATACAATGTCGACTATGCTGCGAAATTCTTTCTGGATTTGAAAAAAAACTACAGCTCCTGGACCCACGCTGTTGGCTATTATCATTCCAAATCCGCGAAATACTATAAACCATACTGCACAGCAGTTTACAACGCCTGGTTGAGCACGAAAGATCGCGTAATTAACATATCCCCAAGAATTCAGCAGGCCGCAAGTGAAATAAAGTCGGACATATCTTTCCTCCCCTCATACTATTCTCCAATGGATAGCAGAATCTCCGCGAAACTTCATCAGCTTGGCCTGCGAACTCTGCACCGCGGTGTCCCGAATTTTTTTTATGGGAACTGATCATTACACAAAAATAAATTGAACAGTGCCGTTCGTAAAATGTTAGAATTCAGGATGCTAAAGGAGTATATTCCCGCGGAGCGAAGGAAAAATGGACTTTTTCGTTGATCTAGAAAATTTCCTACTGAAAAGACGAATGCCTCTAAAGCATGTTATGCTGATGTGCACTTTTTTGTTTTTCGCTCTAGTGGCCGCAGTTGCCGGAGTATCTGAGGGAAATTACTGTTCTGTGCTAGCTGTTTTTGTTACCGGCTGCATCTGTTTCTCATTTTTTCGTGAAATAAAAAAAATACAAGGGCACAATAATTTAATTAGTTACCAGAAGAGTGTGGTTACCAGTGGATTTGATGCCTCCATGTTTGCATTTTTTGTCTTTGCGAAGAATGGGAAATGTATTTTTATAAATAGAACTGCCCAAAATTTATTTCCAGGGCTAAAAATAAGAACCATTGGAGATTTCATATTTTGTTTTGGAAAACATCCCAAGGTAGTTGCTGCGATCCACAACCTTCAGGTGGCTGCAGAGAATGCGAAGCAATCTCATATAGACATTCCAATGAAGTTAAATGCTGATAATCCTGCCATTTGGCGCATAGCTGTTTCTCCAATTTCCGGTCATCCGGAGTACAGCGGCTGGACCATCATTGACCTTACACCATCCGCAATAAAAATCGAATCTCTGGAGACTAATAGTCGTTTTTTGTTGGAAATAATCAATAGTTCCACTGTGGGATACTTTTGTATTAATGATGAACATGAAATAATATTTTGCAATCTAACTTTCGCCAATTGGTTGGGCAAGAAGGTCGATGAAGTTCTAAATAATATTTTCTTCAGATACATAATAAGAGAGAAAAGTGAAGATCTACCATCCAACAGTGGGAAACTTACGGGATCTTTACCTGCCAAAATTACTCTAAAATCAGATGAAAAATACTGTGAAGTTATTGTGCGCCATATTTTCATAAATAGGGATGGCAACAGAATCTACATGGCCACCAGGGATACTATGCATGACAGCGATATAATCCAGGTTCTAAATAAGACAAAGCAATACTTCGAGCATATTTTTGAAGATGCTCCGGTGGGCATAGTGATAACCGATGGCGCGGAAATAATCCGTGCATATAATCACACATTTCAAAATATCGCTAGTTTAGCGGAAAATGATAAAACAAATACTTCTTTTTTGGATTACATACATGAGGATGATCGAGAAAATGTGAGAGAGAAATTATATCAGTTGTTGGATACGGTGCATGGTCACATTACGCCATTTGAAATTCGGTTTACAGCCCAGGAAAAGATGACTGTCATGCTATATGTAACAAAAGTCGATGCAGCCAGACGCGCCAGCGAGACTGATAGTTTGATAATTTACTTCATAGATATAACCGAAAGGAAAAAACTTCAATACCAATTTGTGCAGTCGCAAAAAATGCAGGCTGTAGGACAATTGGCCGGAGGCATCGCGCACGATTTTAACAATCTGCTTACGGCAATGATCGGCTACTGCGATTTGCTGCTGGAAAAGTTTCTTCCATCAGATCAATCTTTCAACGATATTATACAGATAAAGCAAAATGCCAACAGAGCTGCGAATCTGGTAAGGCAGCTGTTGGCTTTCTCCAGACAACAAAAACTGGAACCACAGCTGTTGCGCATCAATGATATGATAAGTGAACTAACGGCGCTCCTGAAACGGCTGCTTGGGGCCAAGATCGATCTGAAGGTGGTTCATGGACGAGATGTTCGTCTTATAAAAGTGGATCAAATTCAGTTTGAACAGGTTATCATAAATCTCTCGGTTAATGCTCGGGATGCAATGCCTGACGGCGGCGTTTTAACCATTCAAACCTCCTCCTATTCATCCAGTGAACCAAAATTTTTGCGTGGAGAGACCATGCCTCCCGGTAATTACGTATTGATAGAGGTAATTGATACCGGATGTGGCATAGAGGAGCAAAACTTGAATAGGATATTCGATCCCTTCTTTTCTTCCAAGGAAAAGGGACATGGAACTGGTCTTGGATTGTCCACGGTTTATGGAATTGTTAATCAAACAGGAGGGTTCATTTCCGTGGAAAGTGGAATAGGCTGTGGAACGAAATTTTGCCTGTACTTTCCAGAAGTTTCCGAAGAAGAACAGGCAGCCCAGGAGGTTAAAGCTGTTGATAATCGAGTCCTTGATCTGACAGGAATGGGTACAATTTTGCTGGTGGAGGACGAAGACGCCGTGCGAATGTTCAGCGCCAGAGCCCTTCGGGATAAGGGATACACCGTGATCGACTCATCCAATGGAGAGGCAGCTCTCGAATTTATCAGTAAGGGGGGAAAAGGCATAGATTTAATAATAACGGATGTGGTCATGCCCCGGATGGACGGCCCAACGCTAATGAAACACATCAAAGAGTACAACCCGAAAATGAAAGTTATTTTTATATCCGGGTACACGGAAGAGAGTCTCCAGGATTCGCTGAACAACGATGAATATGATGTCCATTTCCTTCCAAAACCATTTAATTTGAAGGAACTCGCAGGCAAAGTAAAAGAGGTTCTAGGGGGCAACGGTCTCAAATGAGGAACCGCGTAGCCCTCTGCCCTGGAAGTCAGTTTTTGAAAAGCGGAATTTTAGGAGCAGTGACCGCACTGGCGTTCGCTCCATTTAACCTATTTCCCATATTCCTAGCCACCTTTGCCTGGCTGTTTCTAAAAATACGCGAAACTTCCAGAATAGCAGAATTGATGAAGCAGGCTTTCTGTTTTTTCTGCTGCCTCCACATTGGGTGTATATATTGGCTGATATACCCGCTGACACTTAACCTACACAAATATTGGATACTTATTCCTTTTGCCATCACATTGATTCCTGCTTATCTATCGCTGTTTTTGCTTGTTCCTGTCTTTTGTCTCAGGAAGTGTGAACAATCTGCCAAGACCAGGCTGATGTCTTCTCAGGTGACGCCTATGATTTTTGCTGCCTTTTTCACTCTAACGATGATGTTTTATGGAAATTTTCTACCGGGATTTCCCTGGGTTTTGCCAGGATATATCTGGAATTGCCACGAAATTTTTCTCCAAACCCTAAGCCTGTACGGGATATACGGTCTGAGTTTCGTAACTCTGCTGATTTCCGGATTTCTCGGAGAATCGTTGTGGAATTACATGGCACGACGATGGGAAAGTGCAAAAAAGTCAGCCCTATTGGCCGTGATAATATTTTTGTTTCTTGTGCTATTTGGTCATTTTAGACTTGTCAATAATCCAACCAAATTCACCGATAAAAAGGTGATAGTAGTCCAGGGGAATATTCAGCATGAACAGAAGAGTGCGTCGGCGTTTGCCTATCCAAATCTCAGAAAACATCTGAATTTGAGTCGCCATGAAAGTAAAGTGGATCTGATTGTATGGCCGGAAGCATCCGTTCCATACCTGTACCATGAGAATTTTACCAAACTCCATGTGTTGCTGAAGTCCTGCTTGGCAGATGGCGAACATCTGTTAACCGGCGTAGTGAGAAAGGATCAGTGCACCGAAGATTTCTACAATAGCGTTGTGGTGATAAATTCCAGTGGAGAAAATGTGGCAAAATATGACAAGATTCACCTGCTGCCATTTGGTGAATATATTCCATTCCGCATTCCTCTGTTTCACGCGATTGCCAGTGAGATTGATGATTTTACCTTTGGTCAGCTTTCCAATTTAATCGAGGTGGGCGATCTAAAGATCATATTAGCAATTTGCTACGAAATCGTCTTTTCCCGCAGGCTGGGAACAGCCGCGACGATTGATTTTTCCAAGGCAGATGTCATTGTGAATGTCACAAATGACGGCTGGTTTGGATATACGACGGAACCATTTCAACATCTGCAGATATCGCGGGCTCGGGCCATAGAAACAGGATTGCCGGTGGTAAGGGCGACAAATGTTGGAATAAGCGCAATTTTCGATCCCTGTGGCCGGGAAATTTCTAGAGTTCCAATGAATCAGGCGGGAGCATTCGAAAGCCCAATTCCGCAAAAAATAATTCTCTGAAGAAGTTTGCCTTGCAAATTTCGGATAAATAGTTTAGTAGTATTCGACAATTGTGGGAAAGAAAGCAAACATGTTTGCGGTCGTAAGAACTGGCGGTCAGCAGTATAAAGTGAAAGAGGGTTGTTTTGTGTCTGTTGAAAAACTTCCCCAGGACGTTGGTGCAAGCGTAGAGATTTCAGAAGTTCTTATGATAGAGCGGGAAGGTGGCATAGAAGTTGGTCGTCCCTTCATTCCTGGAGCTTTCGTAAAGGCATCGGTGGTGGAGCAGAAAAAACATCGCACGGTCTTGGTATTCAAGAAACGACGACGCAAGAACTATCGTAGAAAAAATGGACACAGGCAACCAGTGACGATTTTAAAAATAGAAAGCATCATTCACTAGGAGAGGAAGATGGCCACCAAAAAAGCTGGCGGGAGTTCCAAAAACGGGCGTGATTCCGAAAGTAAACGGTTAGGAGTAAAGAGGTTTGGTGGAGAGCTGGTGGAATCTGGAAATATTCTCGTAAGACAGCGTGGGACCAGAATGAAGCCAGGTGAAAATGTCGGACTTGGGAGAGATCATACCCTTTTTGCCATGAAAAACGGCCGTGTGTGTTTTAGCCGGAGCTCCTGTGGAAAGAGTATTGTTTCAATTGTTTCTGAATAACCTTGAGGTTCAGATTATTCCGCCATCCTTCAAGGAAACGTGAGTATTTTTCCCAATGATTAGATGGTCTAGGAGCGCGATGTCCAGCTTCTGAGCCACGTCGAGCACGGTTCTGGTCATGATCATATCCTGCCGAGAAGGTCTTGGATTACCGCCTGGATGGTTGTGCACCATGATTATCGCGCTTGCCCCGTAGTTTAGCGCCTTCTGTATAATTTCCCTAGGGTATATGGATGTGCTATTTATCGTCCCCTCCTGCATAAGACTTTCCCGGATGAGTTTATTTGTATTGCTGAGGAACATCACCCGAAATTGTTCTTTTTTTAACTGTTCCATGATGCTCTTATAGTAGTCCAACACCTGGGAGGTGGACATTATAGACGTGAATTCGTGAATTTCCCCGAGCAGAGATCTATTAAATATTTCATGGATTAATGTCATCAGATGCGATGATGCCTTTCCTACGCCTTCCATCGACTCCAGGTCACCCAGGTCTGCTAGGACCACTCCACGCAGCGATCCGAAACGCTCGATCAGCGCCTTGGCCAGCGGCTTAGTATCCCTACGGGCAAGGACATAGAACAGCAGCAATTCCAACAATTCGTAGTCGGCAAGGGCTTCTGGATGAGTGGTAAATTTATCGCGTAGCCTCTCCCGATGACCACAGTAATGCTTCGCCTCCTCTGTCATTGACCGTTGCTCCTCCAATTTTCATTCTTTTATGCTAATTCTTGAAGGTTAATTGTCCGCTAACAATAGATTTCTTTC
The DNA here is from genome assembly GCA_031257475.1 of Holosporaceae bacterium. GTDB lineage: Bacteria > Pseudomonadota > Alphaproteobacteria > UBA3830 > UBA3830 > JAIRMQ01. Next base: position 20,314 of record JAIROP010000021.1, on the reverse strand, counting down.
GTCGCATTCGTCCTTCTGGCAATTTATGGGCCACTCCGCTGTTCGGATTTCCATGTACATCTGCATAGAAATGAATAAAAATTTTTCCGTTCCTTCGGATTTAATGTATTTCACATCAATTACCCGGGGATTTTACCCAATTGTGTGATAAAAGTACCACAATTCCCAAAAAATATGAAAAGAACCAATGATTTTTCCTTTACGTTAACCAATATCGTGATAACAATGGGACGGGTTTGAAGTAGGAGGGTTTTATGAAGAAAGTGGTTTTAGGACTAATGATGCTGCTTACGCCGGTAAATTTTGTATCGGCGGAGCCAACTGCAGCAGTTGAAGATGAAGAATCTGCAGCAGGAAAGCAGGCTGCTAAAGATGCAGCAGAGGCCAATGATCTAGATCATCAATATAGAGGTTTTTATTTTGGTCTAGGTGGTTATTTCGATCAAAGTGAGGTGAATGCCACGTCGGAGTCGGTAGTAAGATCCACGATCCTCTCCAGAGGCGGAGACATGGTTGTACAGGCCCAAGGAGCAGCAATAGGCCCAGGGCCCATAAATCAAGCAACTTTGGATCGCTTGGTAGCTTACTTTGCAGGATTGGGCATTTCGCTAACCCATGTGGATGGCTCTGCACCACAAGTCGCTGACTTTGTAAATAATGCTGGGGGGCCAATTAACCTAGATGCTTGGGGACCACTTGAAACATTGCCCGCTGCCGGCATGCGGTTTGCACGTTCTACAACTCCATTTCAGGCAGGAGGAAAGAAAAATAATCTTGTTCCTCTGTTTACATTGGGAGGAGGGGTGCAGTACAAGCAACTCCATGTATCCCTGGAAACCACATTTGGTTTTAAGCAAAAAGAACGAAAGGATTGTGCTATTGGGTGGAGTGAGAGTGGTGGATTTTTCTGGGATGGAATGGTCGTAGTGGGCGGTCGACTCCCATATTTAAGAGTGCTTCCACATATTATATTTGGGGCGCGCGTCAAGAAAACTGTGATTGGCCATGGTGATGTAGAACAATCGTGGAATGGCATTTTCCCAATGGGTGGCGTTGGCGTTGCCTATCCGTTTGGTAAATACTGGTCTGTTGCTATCAGAGCTATCTGGATAGGAGGACGGTCCAAGAGTGTGGAGCTACCATACGATCCATACGTCATTCCACCTGGAAGTAATTTGCCTGGTACAGAACGCTGGGGAAGTCGAGGAAATATGAGCTTTAACCAGAACCAGTGGGTAAAAATAGAGCACAAAGATAGTTTTGGAATAAGCCTAGAGATTTACGGGCATATAAGGTCTGTGTGGCAATAATAGGGAGGGGCTGTTTACGAACTAAGCTTTTTGTAAACGGTCACTGGTTCATTAGATCTGTCCATGTTTGAATCTCTATTTAGGGATATATTCCCCGCGGCTGGCCGCAGGTGATTATTTATTTGCGTTCTCCCAGCCGTGCACCGAGATAAGTGTATCTGCAGGAAATCTTATTATTATTGATTGCCAGGAACATTGCTTTCTTGGAGCCTACCAGAATCACCAATTTTTTTCCCCGAGTGACCCCTGTGTACACAAGGTTGCGCTGCAGCATAATGTAGTGAGCGGTCACCAGGGGCATAACCACCGCGGGATATTCGCTGCCCTGACTTTTATGTACAGAAACGGCATAGGCCAAAACCAATTCATCCAGTTCTGAATAGGCATAGGCCACGTTCCGACCGTCAACGACGATCGTTATTACTTGATTTTCAGAATCTATGCTGGTGATGGAGCCTATGTCCCCGTTGAACACATTTTTATCGTAGTTGTTGCGTATTTGCATAACCTTATCTCCGACACGGTAGCTCCGACCTCCGCGTATTATCTCGAATCCTTCTGGATTTAGCGCTTCCTGCAGAGATTCATTAATTTTCATTGTTCCAACAACACCGCGATTCATGGGCGTTAGCACCTGGATGTCGCACAGGGGATTATAGCCAAACTTTCTTGGAATACGTTGCTTTACCATGAGAATAATCTTCTCCAAAACCTTCTCCTGATCATCCTCGTTTATAAAATAAAAATCTGTATCCGACTCATTATCAATACGTGGATATTGCCCGTTAATTATGCGGTGAGCATTCGTGATTATCGCGGACTGCTTGGCTTGGCGGAAAATCTCATTTAATTCGACCACTGTAAAACTGTTTGAGTTAATAATGTCCTTCAGCACGTTGCCGGCTCCAACCGAAGGCAGCTGATTAATATCACCGACGAGAATCAGCGTAGCCTGCGCGGGAATGGCCCGGAGTAGATGGTACATGAGCAGCGTATCGATCATCGATGCTTCATCGAGGATTATAAGATCACAAATCAGAGGAAAATCCTCGTTGTGCTTGAATCCGCCGCGTGTCCGATCAAACTCCAGCAATCGGTGAATAGTTTTAGCCTCTCGCCCGGTGGCCTCCGACATGCGCTTTGCAGCTCGTCCGGTGGGAGCTGCCAGCAGAATTTTGTCCGTAACCAGCGAGAAAATCTCTATTATGGCCTTGGTGATGGTCGTTTTTCCCGTTCCTGGACCTCCTGTGATGACAAGCAATTTATGCTCGATTGCGGCTTTCACGGCGTCAATTTGCTTCTCTGCCAACGACAAAGATAGTTTTTTCTGAACATATTTCAAAACTGAATCGATATATATATCTTTGATATTTTTTGGTGAATCACGAATTTCCTTCATTTTTTTCGCTATCTGTACCTCGGCCATGTGATATTTCGACAGGAAGACGCCGAGGCTCTCCACTTCAGAGGAACGCAGATTTTCAATAACTATTCTATTCTCTACCAGAAGGGATTCCATGGCTATTTCCAGCACCGATTCATCCACATTAAGCATTTCTTTAGCTTTGGAAATGAGACTATCCTTGGGATAATAGACATGTCCATCCTCTGCCAATTCGGACAGAGCAAACATGATACCGGCCTCTGCACGCAATGGAGATTTCTCATCGAATCCCAGTTTGCGTGCGATGCTGTCTGCCGTCAAAAAGCCGATTCCGAAAATATCATGGGCTAGCCTGTAGGGATTTGCCTTCACGATTGCTATGGCGTCATTACCGTACTTTTTGTATATTTTAGCTGCGTAGGCTGAGCTGACTCCGTGCGCCTGCAGGAACACCATCACGGAACGGATTTCTCTTTGCTCAGCCCAGGCACCTGCGATCATTTTAATACGTTGTTTACCAATTCCCTCGATGCTCATTAATTTATCGGCAGATTTTTCGATGATATCCAGCGTTTTTTCACCAAACATCTTCACAATTCTTTTGGCCATGACTGGTCCAATGCCTCGTATTAATCCTGACCCAAGGTACTTTTCTATTCCATTGACCGAAGCAGGAACTGAACAGAAGCAAAACGCAACCTTGAACTGCTCGCCAAATTTGGGATGATTCGACCAGGTTCCTGACATATCCAGAATCTCTCCCGGTGTTGGCGACGGGATGTTGCCAACAATCGTCACCAAATCCGCTCGACCGTATACTCTTACCTTGGCCACAACATAATCATTTTCCTCGCTGGCATAGGTAATTCTTTCCAATTGCCCCCGAAGCTTCTCTGTAACCCGACTTTTTTCCCCCGATTCCATGGCAAAAACACCGTTGCTGGCCCATGGTATCCGAAACCAAATCCAAAGTCATTATTAGAAAGTGCTACGAATCAAGTATCATTATCTGTAGCCTAAAATAAAAAAGAGAAATCACACATTGAATCGAAAATGAAGTATGTCGCCGTCATTTACCACATATTCTTTCCCCTCCAGACGCATTTTTCCGGCCAATTTGGCTCCACCCTCGCCATTATGAAAGACAAAATCTTCATAGTTTATTGTTTCTGCGCAGATAAATCCCCGTTCGAAATCCGTATGGATTACTGCTGCAGCCCCGGGAGCCCTGGTTCCACGGACTATTGTCCAGGCTCGAGCTTCCGTGGGACCGACTGTAAAAAATGTTATCAAATTAAGTAGGTCATAGCCACGGCGAACGATCCGTGCCAGCCCAGATTCGGCTAATCCAATGGATTGAATGTATTCGGATCGGTCCACTTCATCATTCATAATAGCTATTTCGGATTCTATAACCGCTGACGCAATAATGGCCTGGCAATTCCGTCTGTTGGCAAATTCTTCGACCGCTCTGGAATAAGCATTGCCGGAAACGATTTCACTTTCTTTCACATTACAAACATATAAAACAGGCTTTTCGGTGATTAAATGGAAAGAATTCATGAATCTACGCTCCTCAGAGGTAAGATTCAATTGAGAGACAGGTTCTCCTCCCTCGAGCCATTCGATTAATTTCCGAAGAAGCGTTTTTTCCCCGGATAGCTCCAGATTATTTTTTTTAGCTATCTGCGCATCCCTATTTTTTAAACTCTCAAGATCTGCAAGCATTAATTCCATCTCGACAACTTCTATGTCACGAATGGGATCCACACCTCCGGTTATGTGAATCACATCGTCGTTATCGAAACATCTCACAATGTGCAGAATTGCATCCGTGTTCCTTATGTGGCCAAGAAACTGATTGCCGAGACCTTCGCCCTGACTGGCTCCTTTTACCAATCCTGCAATATCGACTATTTCCATCTGGGTTGGGATGATTTTGGCACTGCCAGCTATCTGAGCCAACTTGTCCAGCCTTGGATCCGCGACTCTTACTTTTCCAAGGTTAGGATCTATGGTGCAAAAAGGATAGTTCTGCGCCTCTGCGGATGCTGTCTGAGTTAATGCATTAAATAGAGTTGACTTGCCTACATTCGGCAACCCAACGATTCCGCAGTTAAATCCCACAGCTACCTCATCCTAGCCTTAATCAATACTTGAGATTGACCAACTGACGCAGATCAACTCTCCCCGGAGAGAAGTCCCTTACTGCGCATATCCTGGGCCCGGTAAGATTCGAACTTACGACTACTCCGTTATGAGCGGAGGGCTCTAACCGCTGAACTACAGGCCCGAGCGCTCAGGATATCAATTTATCATAGGAAGTCAATTGGCTATATTGTATTGAGACTGCCCTATGACCATATAACATAATAGACCTGTTGCAAAAGGTATTTTTTGCGTCTGAGCCCGAGGGACTCCAAGAAAAGCAGAAAATAATGCCTTGTAAAACCAAAAATAAAGTTCCATAAAAACCCGAATACTGCGTTATATGACAATTCGGGAGGCTAGGAATGCAGCACTGTCAAATTAAATCTCGTTCAGTATACATTACCTAGCGCGAACGTTTCGCCAAAGGATGAGTTTTTTGATACACTTTCAGAAGACTATAATCATCCACGTCCACGTATATTTGTGTGCTGGACACGGACTCATGACCCAGCAATTCTTGCACCGAGCGTAGATCCGCTCCGTGCTGAATCAGATGCGTGGCGAAGCTATGCCTGAAGGCGTGGGCGCTGGCATGGTTTGGAAGATTGTGCAGTAATCTAAGCTTTTGCAGCCGATTATCCACATACGACGCATGCAGTCGCTTTCCACGAATTCCCACGAATAAAAATCCTCCATACAAATCATGGGGACAGGCAGAAATGTAGTCGTGAATCCTGTCGAGCGCTAGAGGTAGTAGCACGGCAATTCTGTCTTTTTTCCCTTTACCCAGAATCCTTATTTCGCGATCTAGATCATTTGTTTTGATATTTAGCGCCTCATTTATCCTCAATCCCGTGCAATAGAGAAGTGTGTAGAGGGCTCTGTCCCGTCGGGTTACCCAATTTGGATCCTGGTCGAAAAAGTATTTCAGATCAAGAAAACGCATAATGACATCCTCGGATATCGGTTTTGGCAAGAGTACGGATAGCTTCGGGCGTCTGACGGAATTTATGGTTTTCAGATCGATCAGATCTCTCCGAGCAAGGTGGTTAAAAAATGACTTCATGGCCGACAGAGCCCTTACATTAGAACGCGCCGTCAATCCTCTACTGACACGGTGGGAAAACCAGGAACGGAAATCTGAAATTTTTAGGTTTCGTAGGATGCCCAGGGACGGCTCCTCTCCATTGTGCATTGCAAGAAAATTCTTAAAATCCAACAGGTCCCGCCCATAGGCGCTTATGGTATTTGGGGAAAAACACAGCTGAACCGTTAATTCGTTCAGCCAACTCTCCATGCAGCTCTCCAATGAAGGCGCCAAATCGTTTTCCCCATCAGTTTGCCCAAATATACACTTGGCAGTCTTGCAAAAAAATCACACTACATCATAAAAAGTAACATGCTATTCGATATAATCAAAAGAATTTATTGAATAGGTAACGTTTAATTAATATAATGGCTCCATAATGTTCTTGTATATTGGGGAGGGGAAATAAAGTGGAGAATAAAGTGGGAAGTTTGGTTTCGCTCGCTGTTTTGGCACTGTTGGCAGCTTGCGAATGTGGGAAAAAACCTAAAAAGGCGGTTAGTTCGCCGCCTCAGGTAGCCGTTGTGGAGGACAATTCTTTTGTAGGAAGTGCTGCGGATTTTATCGCTAACGCTGGGGATCGTGTTTATTTTGCCTACGATAAGTCTAACTTGTCCAAAGAGGCTGAGATAACCCTGGACAGGCAGGTGGCGTGGCTTAAACATCATGAAACCAAGAAAATATTGGTAGAAGGCCATTGCGATGAGAGAGGAACCAGGGAGTACAATCTTGGGTTGGGAGAACGTCGTACGGACGCAGTTGCAAAACATTTCCTGGCTAATGGTATTTCTGGTCAACGTGTGCGAACGATTTCCTACGGCAAAGATCGCCCGGTTGCGGCTCTTGGTTCAACAGAGGAGATACATCAGCTAAATCGTGTGGCAATATCAGTGGTGGAAGACTAACATTTTTCGTTGGCTGAGTTTTTGGGCGAGCCCCACTGGCACAGTAGTGAACCCTGTCCGTAGGGTTTTTTTTCTGTTCGTCTCACTGTTGCCTGGGGGCTGTTTATCAAAAATGCGTCAGACAGCTTTTGAAACAATGATATTTCTAAGAATTTTTAGGAAAGTTTTCATTTAAATCTCTATTTGGGATGTATTCCTCGTAGCTTACAGAGCATTACAAAAGGAAAAAGGCTCAAACATCAGAACTGCTATCAGACTAAATCTACTGAACTTTAAGACTTTTATAGAAAAAATAACAAAAATCTTGAACGCCTAGGAAATCACCCTGCATCTCCTTTTACACCAGTCTAAGATCTGAGCCTCACAATTATCGCTGCCTTTGGATATGAATTTCGTTCCATCGGGATATTTCAAACACATACTATCCAGAACAAGTCCTGTGAGCACACATAGATTTTTAAAGCCTTTCTCGGACAGCAGGTTAGCCAAGACATCTCCGTCCTCTTTTCCATCAAACCAATTATCTATAATTATTCTAGTTTCACAGCTGTACTTGGACAAATTCTCCTTTAAGGTCCGAGGATCGTAATAGATGTCAACCACAAGGCCACTGGATCTCAAAACATCACTGAGTAAGTTCACAAAAAACTTCTCATCGTCCAACATAATCACATCGACCTTTTCAAATGATAAATTACCGACTTTCATTCCTTCAAAAACAATGCGAACATCATTAATGAATTCCTTGGGCAACACCCCCCCCGCAGCCCAAACTCCTCTGCTTTTTTTCTCTATTCCTTTGCTACCGTAATGCTCACTGACCAGAATAGATTGATGCCTCCCTATACCGCTCTTTTGTATAACATCCAAACCATTCAGTGGCTGGTTTCTTAGTTCATAGTCCGATAACAGGAAAACGTCCTCTCTTCTCCCACAAGTATTTATAAAATCTACCGCTGCCTGACCTTCTCTAAAGAATTTCAAAGAGATACCAGGAGTATATTTTCCCAACCTCTCCTTCCACTTCCCATGTATCCCAACATCATCATCTACAATGACCACAATCTGACCTCTGCGAATGTCAATCTTCTCTGTCTCCCACCATAACTTCTCATATCTTGGAATTGTGAGCATGATCTTCGTTCCAACATTTTGCGTAGACTCAATAACTTGCGTTCCATTAAGTTCTTGTAACGTATCTTGAATTTGCGGCATCCCAATTCCGTATCCACATTCTTTGGTGCTGGAAACAGACTCATTTTTCATTAACTTTTCCACAATTTCCGAGGGCATGCCTTTCCCATTATCTTGGATGGTAATTTTTACGCTGTCATCATCGGCAGAGAGAACAAGTTTTATAATCCCATCTTTTGTTTCACAAGCTTCCACTGAATTGTTTATTATATTGCTTATCATACGCTCAAAATTAACATCCCTTCCATAAATAAATGAGAATCGTGCAGACGGATCAAATAAATACTGAAACTTCACCCTTCTATCTTTGTATTGAATCTCTTTCTGGTCGAGAATATCCGCCAAAATTTTTGAAACTAGAATTGGCCGAAAATCCACAGAAACGTCCTTTCCGGTGGAATACTCCAGAAACACCTGCAAGATCTTCTTGATGTTATTTACTGAATCTTGGAAAGCTGCCTGCGCCTTTTCAGGGAGGTTCTTATTAACCTCTAAAATCATGCTCAAAGTCTGCAATGGCGTCTGAATATCATGAAACACCTGCTCTGCTAGTCTGTTAATTTTCCTCTGAACCTTATTTTGGGTTTCCAACTCTTCCGCACGCTTGCGATCGGTTATATCAATCGACACCCCCAGTAAACCAATAATCTTGCCAAACGGGTCATAAAGTGGCCTTTTATTAGACACATAGCTCCTGCATCCACCAGACTCTGTTGAGGAAGATTCATCTCCTTCGTAGGATATACCACTTTTCATAACTTCTTTATTAATTTGATTTATTTTTTCTGCTTCCTCCTTTGAATGGAAATCATAATTTGTTTTTCCTATAATTTCTTCACGAGATTTCAACTTTAATAACTGTGCCTGGCCATCATTACATCCTAAATACACATTCTCTTCGTTTGTCCAATATACATGACCAGGAAGTTTCCCTATGATTGAGCGCAATAAATTCCTCTCTGCATTTGTATATTCAAACACACTTAGCAAAGGATTTCTGCTTGTTTTTGTTTCTTCTTGTACTGCCTCTCTTTTCAAGTCTTTTGTGGCAGCGCTATTTTCTATTGCATACGAGTACCCCGTATGTTTACCATTCCTGTAATCTAGAAGAAAGTCATAAACATTTTTGAAAACAACCGTATTGAATCTTGGAGATAGCCATCTCACCGCTTTTTTAAGATTTGGGAAATGATGAAACATAGCATCAACTGCTTCATTTGCCGCATCAACATGTACTAAATATATTGGCCGGTCTGAATGTAGTAGCGGCAATGTCAGCATCCACGATACTTCTTCAATAATGTACCTTTGACCATTGGAGACATTGGTACCATATTTCTGTGCGAAATCATTAACGCTACTCGCGACAGCGTTTTCAAATTCACCATTATCTTTAATCTTTTCTCGCACAAGTTCCACACATCCCTCAAGAAACGGGTTTTCATCCTTAAAAATACACTCCCGCCAATCTTTTATTTTAAATCCTGGAAGTTCTGGTTTACACCTGTCGATCCACTCATTTTGTTGTTGTTTCCCTTTAATAATAGCCTCTTCTTTTTCCTTTTGAGAAGATTCATCTATGGGCTTTGATAGAAAATTATACCGACTCAGATAGCCAGTTCTTACTTCATACTTTTCACATGCAGATAGATCAAATTCTCTATAGATTAGATCTATCGTTGCATAAATTTTCCTTGGATCATTATTTTTATCAGTATGGCTTTCCCAGAAATAGATCACAGCATTCCTGATCGGTTTTTCCGGAGAAAAATTGCGAATCTGTGCTATAATGGACTGAATCTCACCGGAACTACTATCCATCAAATTTTCTTTTGGCATGACTACTTTTCCATAACTACTCTCCACACAAACACCAACCCACGATAGCACTATGCAGACAGATCCACACTGTGCCACATAGCAACACTATCTCATTACTACATAACGGAACATACATAAAACGTCAACAATTTTTTTAGTTTTGTCTTGCCCCTCCACCTCTGGCGACAAAACAGCTGTGCCTTGAATTTTACCTAGCCTAATTTTCTTAACATTGTGGCTGCCTTTTGAACCCATTCTGGTTTTTCCGGATAATCCCGTATGATTTTCTCCAAAGTTTAAGCTTCGCGTCGAATAAAATCCCCTTGCAGCCACCTCCAACCGCTCGGCGCCTAGCTTTGCTGCTTTGTATTTCCAGTAAAATCCTTTCAAAGGTCAGCAATAATGCCTAAAATTCTACCGTTACCTAAGCCAGGAAGGTTGCCCATCCCGACTCGGCTCCAGAACCGTAAAAGATTTAAAATAATCTCCGACAGGTACAGAAACCGTCGAAAACGATTTGGATTACGTTTCAATTTGATCTCTGCAATATACAACCAGGAAATATAATGACGAGTTTCGAAAGAGGTCTAATAAACGAACACGGTTATTTAATCTCACCGCCGCAATATGCAACCGGGAGAATGCTTTATGACAGTTTTGAAAGAAGTCCAATAATCATCGGGAATTTGTGCAAAAAAAGAATAGGCAATTCACCGGGGAATTATCTAAAATTAACTCCATTTCAGCATAAAACAGACGGATTTTTCGTGGCAATTTTGGGAAAAAGCCATAGGTAACGCCAGAAACGCAGAAAATACGGAGATTGTATTTCACAGAAAAATTGATATGATGAACTTTCCGGCGGGTGTAGCTCAATGGCAGAGCATAAGCTTCCCAAGCTTGTTACGAGGGTTCGATTCCCTTCACCCGCTCCATTGATACTGGAATATCTATGCAAAATCGGGGACTCATCGACAAAGTTAGTTGGCCTGGGGGCAAGACTGGAGCATTTCTTCTGGCCATCCTGTTGGCGATATTCTTTTCCTATAGAATGGGAAATAGACATTTTGCAGATCCAGACGAGGGGCGCTACGTGGAAATATCCAGAGAGATGGTGGACAGCGGAGACTTTATTACGCCGCGGTTGAACGGCTTCAGGTATTTTGAAAAACCACCACTTTTCTACTGGATGCAAGCTGTGATCCAGAAAGTTCTCGGTATCAGTGAAACTTCCATGCGATTGTGGGTGTTTTTTTTTGCTATTCTTGGATGTCTTGGGGTATTTTTTGTGGGAACAAAATACTATTCAACCGCCGTTGGACTCACGTCATCCGCCATACTGGCCACCAATATTTTATACTATGCACACAGCAGATTGATTATCCTTGATCTGGTTTTATCCATATTCATTGGAGGTGCTCTGTGGTGTTTTTTCCTGGCTTTTGTGAAACCACTAGGCGGATTCAGTGGGAGCTATATGATGCTGTCCGGCGTATTTGCAGCATTGGCCTGCCTTACCAAGGGATTAATAGGCATTGTACTGCCAGGTATCATTGTATTTTTTTGGATGATCTGTACGAAAAATCTGAAAAAAATCAAAGAGATATTCCATATTCCGGCAATTTGTGTGTTTCTAATCATATTTTTGCCGTGGCATGTTGTAATGTGTCTGAGACATGCAGATTTTGCCCATTTTTACTTCGTGGTGGAACATTTTCTGCGATACACATCTACCATCCACAACAGGTGTCAGCCCTTCTGGTTTTTTATCCCAATTCTATTGTTGGGATTTATGCCCTGGACAGGATTTGCTTTGGTGGGCATAAAAAACGCATTTAGAAAGGCGATAGCAGTACAAGATTCAGAAAACATATTTTTCCTGTGTTGGATTTTTTGCGGGCTAATTTTCTTCTCCCTGTCCGAATCGAAACTTGTTCCATATATTCTACCGATCCTTCCTCCCCTTGCATTGACAACCGGAATTTCTCTAGTGAATTCATTGGATACAGGAGGAAAGGATTTAAAAAATGGAATTTGGAGCAGTGTAATTTTGCTAGTTGTCGTCTTCATAGCCTATCTTTTTTTGGGGAAACCAGCTGTTGTCGACGTCCTCAAAAATCAAGACGCGATGTTTTTGGTGAATGTTTTTGCAGGATTGTTAGTTGCTTCCCTGGCTATTTTGGTGTTTTCCTGCAAAATTCCTCCGGTCGCCACCCTGCTGGCCTATGTATTCGTTTCGATGAACATGATGTGGACAATCAACGAGGCGGCAGTGTTTTATCAAGAGGTTAAAAAACCCAGCACCAAACGAATGGCAGAAACAATAAATTTCAATCTGCGAAAATCAGAGGATTTGGTCTATTGCTATGGCCGTTATTATCAGGATTTTCCCGTATATTTAAGGTCCACAGTTGGAGTAGTTGATTTTGTAGGGGAACTGGAATTTGGAGCATCTTCGGAGCAACATGGTAGCAGATTACTAACAAAAAATGAATTTTGGCAGCTGTGGACCACTGCAAATAAAAGAATTTTTCTGCTATTGTCTCGGGAACGGTACCGAGAGATCTTTGCGGCAGAGAATCCTGCTCACCGGGTTCTGGATTTTGATAAAAATTTTGTGGTGATAATGAACAAATGACCAATGTTCTTCTAATATTATTCCAGATTTTCCTAAATACTTCTGCGCAGCTGCTGTTGAAAAAAGGCGTTGGAATGGTCGATTTTCACCAGCAGTTATGTGATGTGTTTTTATCTATTATTTCCAATTTTTATATTTTTTGCGGAGTATCGATATTTGTCATGGCACTTATTTTATGGCTTTATCTCCTGTCACAATTCGACCTGAGTTTTCTGTACCCCTTTGGGAGTCTATCCTACATTTTGGCAGCCCTGGGAGGGTGGTTTTTTTTCGCAGAGGATATTAACCTGTGTCAAGGTGGTGGTATTCTGCTGATATTGATGGGGGTAATTCTGGTTGCAAAAAGTTAAAAAATTTATACCACTCTCCCGACCAACGCTGAGTGAGGAAACCATTCAGGACGTGGTGGATGTGCTGAGGTCGGGATGGTTAGCTACAGGCCCCAGGGCTCAAAAATTTGAGCAGAAACTGTCGGAATATTTCGGCAACAGAGGAGTATTATGCTTCACATCTGCGACGGCAGGACTTCATGCAGCGTTGATTGCCATTGGCATTGGCAAGGGGGATGAGGTAATCACCACGCCTCTCACTTTTACAGCCACAGGAAATGTCATCTCCATGCTTGGAGCCCGACCAGTGTTCGTAGATGTGGAGCTGGCCACCTTCAACATTGATCCAAACAGAATACTGAGTGCCTGCACTTCAAAAACTAAAGCCATTATGCCGGTGCACTATGCGGGATTACCAGTTGATCTGGATCCCCTATATGAAGCTGCAGCGCAACGTAATTTGCGGGTCATAGAGGATGCTGCCCATGCTGCAGGAGCCTGTTATAAAAATCGCAGGATTGGCACATTTGGAGACGTGCAGGTGTTCAGCTTTCATCCCATTAAAAATATGACGTCCGGAGAAGGAGGATGCGTAGTTGTGGATTCTCCTGAAGAACAGAAATTTCTAGCGTTACAAAGATTTCATGGCATAGATCGATCCATATGGGAGCGGTTTTCCCAAAACGGATGCGGCTGCTATGATGTCGTATTTCCAGGATTTAAAAGCAATCTATCTGACATACAGGCAGCCATAGGTTTGCATCAGCTGGAGAAACTCGAGGCGCTGAATACACGAAGACGTCACTTGTGTAACAGGTATCGTCGAGCTTTCGTAGATCTGAATAGTGAAATCTCTTTTCAGAACATCCCTGTTTTTGAGCACATACATTCCGGGCATCTTTTCCCGATTTGTTTGCGGGATGGGACCAGGCGCAATGATTTTATGACTTTTCTGAGGGAGAGATCCATTGGCACAACTCCCTACTACACTCCTTTGCACCTATTTAGTTACTACCAGAAGGTGTTTGGATATAAAAAGGGGGATTTTCCAAATACCGAATACCTGGGCGAACGCCTGGTGTGCATACCTCTTTATCCGGGGTTAGAGGATAATGAGCAGGACTACGTGATCGACAGCGTTAAAGAATTCTTCTCATAGAAAGGAGCGGACAAAATGACACTGAGAGCACAGGATCCCAATAAAGATGTTGCTAGGAGAAAACGAACTGCAGGGCAGGATACCACGGGCGTAGACGTGTCTGTCGTTATTCCCGTTTTCGATGAACAAGAAACCATTGATTTGCTAAGCGCCAGGCTATTGAGAACCATGGATAACCTTGGAAGGAAATACGAAATTATTTTTGTGGATGATGGCAGTCGGGATGAAACTCCACAAAAACTTAGAGAGCTATTCAAAAAACGTCCCGACGTCGTGAAAGTCATTACATTCAACGGGAATTATGGGCAATATGTGGCTATTTTGGCTGGGTTCGAACATGTGAGCGGAGATACCATCGTGACTCTGGACGCCGATTTGCAGAATCCGCCCGAAGAAATACCTAATCTATTGAATAAAATGGCCGATGGGTACGATCTGGTGGGAGGATATCGGGCCAGACGGCAGGATAATATCTTTCGCACATATGTTTCCAGGATCATAAATGTTATCCGCGCCAAGACCACAGGGCTTGAGATGAAGGACCACGGCTGCATGCTAAGGGCCTATAAAAAATTTATAATAGATGAGGTTGTAAAGACCAGAGAGACGTCCACGTTTATTACCGCTCTCGCCCAAAAATTTGCTGGGAATCCGGTGGACATTCCTGTGGCACACGAGGAGCGTGCTGCCGGAGGATCAAAATACAATTTATACAAACTGATACGCATAGCATTTGATCTTTTGACAGGATTTTCTCTGGTTCCTTTGCAGGTGTTCACTCTGGTAGGTATGGTAATTTCCTTCGCCAGCTGCATTTACTTTTTTGTGGAATTATTCAAGAAAGTTATTGGTCATCATCATGGATACGGATTGCACTTCGCTTTCCTATTCCTACTGTTGAGTGTTCTTATCCTGGGCGTTGGATTGCTCGGAGAATATCTAGGGAGAGCGTATTTTGCCGTCTGTGAACATCCACGCTTTGTTATTCGGGATATATTAAAGAAAAAGGACGGTGAGTGATGCGCCTGCTGATTGTTGGCGCAGGTGGTTTCATTGGCAGTCACCTGTGCGAATGGATTTTGAAGAATCGTAAAGATTGGCAAGTGACAGCTGTTGACGTTTCGTTTACAAAGATTGAACATCTGTTAGGAGAAGAGCAGTTAAGAGTGATTGAAATTGATATACTAAAAGATAGAGATGTGCTGGAGGAACATGTAAAGGAATGCGACGTAGTTTTTCCGCTGGCGGCCATAGCAAATCCTCTGATCTACGTCAAAAATCCACTGAAGGTTTTCGAACTGGATTTTGAAGCCAATCTTAGCATAGTAAGGGCGGCTGTAAAGCATGGGAAGCGACTCATTTTCCCGTCCACCTCGGAGGTCTATGGCATGTGTGGAGACTCTGAATTTGATGAGGATACTTCCTGCTGTGTAACCGGTCCAATCTGCAAACAAAGGTGGATATATTCCTGCTCCAAACAAATGCTTGATAGGGTGATCTACGCCTACGGACTGCGAGATGGATTACGCTACACACTCTTTCGTCCATTCAATTGGGTCGGACAGCGCCTGGATAACATTTATGACACCACTAACGGAGGTTCCCGGGTGGTGGTACAATTTATGAGCAATATCCTGCACGGACAGGACATCTGTTTGGTAAATGGCGGTTTCCAGATTCGCTGCTTCACCGACATTTCCGATGGCATCAGCGCTCTTATAAAAATTTTGGAAAGCGATTGCGCCGATGGGCAAATATTTAACATTGGGAATCCGCTTAATGAATGCAGCATTAGAACATTGGCAGACAACTTGCTGGTCCTCGCCCAAAAATATGACAGTCTAAAAGACACGGTGTGCAAAGTCAGAATAGTGCAGGTGGATTCCAACGAGTACTATGATAAATCATACCAGGATGTATCCAGGAGGGTTCCATCCATAAAAAAAGCTGAAACCATACTGAGTTGGACCCCACAGATAAATCTCCACGATATGCTGCGGAAGACAATGGATTTCTACTTCGAGTAATATTTCACCGCTGCTTGTTCGTGGCAGGATGGACCTGGGAACGAAATTGTGCTATTGCTTGTCCATGTGTTGGCGGAGTCGTGAGTTATTATGACGGCTAAAAATGGATGAAGTAACGTTTCTGAAATTTTCTCTGACTTTTCTCTCTGGTCTGTTTGTCGGAAGGCTAATGCATTTTTGTCAAGCAAAATCTCGAAAAAATAGTCGCTGCGAAACATTATCTCAGGAAACCGATGGTTCCATCATGGACAATGGAAAAAATACTCAACGTTTTTCCTTTACCAAATACTTTCCACCATCCAACGATGAGAAAAATAACCGTGCCTACTCGGCTACTCCCTTGCAAGATTCTGATCCAAAGGATCCAGCATAGCAGAATCGCCTATACAGCGCACGAAAATATGGCTGGGGTGGTAGGACTCGAACCCACGGAATAGCGGGACCAAAACCCGCTGCCTTACCACTTGGCTACACCCCAAGGACGCAGCATACTACATGATGCATCCCGTAAATTCCAGAATAAAAATAGACTGTAGACTTAAGACTGTTGCATTATAAGAGACCGTTACATAGTGCCAACCCTTGATTATAGGACGGAACTGGTGTATCTAACCACAGTGATTGCCTCTGTGGCGGAATTGGTAGACGCGACAGACTCAAAATCTGTTGTCCGTAAGGACGTAGGGGTTCGAGTCCCTCCAGGGGCACCAATGGCGTTCATCAAGTCTCAGAGTCTTCCAATTTTTGTTCCTGAACTGTATAATTATACTTTCTATAATTTGTGAAAGAGATATGAGTTGACTTCTTCCAAATTGGTTGACATGCAGCAGAATCAGAAAATGAGAGTTTTGCCCCAAAACATAGAGGCAGAGCAGTCTCTTCTGGGAGCAATTATGCTGAATAATGAGTACTTCGAGAACGTCTCGGAGTTTTTGTTGTTCCAGCACTTTGCAATTCCCATCAATGGAAAAATTTACGAAGCAATTGGCAAATTTGCATCCCAAGGATTGGTAGCGGACCCCATAACTCTTCGAGCCTATTTTGAGAAAAAAGACGAGCTGCAGGAAGTTGGCGGTGGCGATTACCTAGTTCAGCTGGTGAATTCTGTGGTTTCCATAGCTGGAGTAAACGATTACGCAAAGCTAATACACGATATGTATCTGCGGCGTCAGCTGATCCTGATTGGCGAAGACATGTCATACAACGCCGCTGCCTTTGAAATAAATACCAGAATTCCAGATCAAATCGAAAATGCGGAATCGCGGCTATATGAGTTATCCGTAGCCGATAGACGTGGGGGTTTTGTAACATTTTCCAGCGCTCTCATTGATACATTGGAGGTTGTTGAAAGTGCCTACAGAAGCGATAACAGCATTACTGGAATCACAAGCGGATTCATAGATGTGGATAAATGGTTGGGCGGCCTGAACAGATCAGATTTAATCGTGCTTGCTGGTCGCCCATCTATGGGAAAGACGGCTCTCGCCACCAACATGGCCTTCAATGCGGCTGTGGCCTATGCCAAAAAAACAGAAGGTGGAGGAAAAGTTGCCTTTTTCTCGCTGGAGATGTCATCGGAACAATTGGTCACGAGAATTTTGGCTCAGGAATGTGTAATTCCGTCCGAAAAGATTCGTCGTGGAGAAATCAAAGAGGAAGATTTCGCAAAAATCGTGGAGGCACACAAAAAATTAATGGAACTGCCGCTGTTTATAGATGATACTCCGGCCTTAACAATTTCATCTGTGAGAAGCCGAGCCAGAAAATTGAAGCGCCAGCACGGAATCGATCTGATAGTGTTGGACTATCTGCAGCTTCTTCAGGGGAGTGAGGACAAACGCAACGAAAACAGGGTACAGGAAATCTCTGAAGTTACCCGATCATTGAAAGCGTTGGCAAAAGAGTTGGATATTCCGGTGCTGGCCCTGTCGCAGCTGTCAAGAGCTGTGGAGACTAGAGACGACAAGCGCCCACAGCTGGCTGATCTTCGTGAGTCCGGATCCATAGAACAGGATGCGGATGTGGTAATGTTCGTCTACAGGGAAGAGTATTACGAGGCGCGGCGCGAGCCAACTCCTGGCACAGATAGGCATGTGGAGTGGCTGAATAGAATGTCCAAGATTTATAATCTGGCGGAGGTGATTTTGGCCAAGCAAAGGCATGGTCCCATCGGAACAATTCGCCTATTCTTCGATGGACGCTATACAAAATTTGATAATCTGTCGGATGCGAGGAAAAGTAGCTATGAGTGAAGAGATCTTTGGACTTGTGAAATTAAAATTAGGTTGCCTTAGCCAGCGATACGGATTATACACTGGTCAATGTGATGTACATGTCGTGGAGATTAGGTCAGATGCAAGCGTTAGCGACTCTTGGAAGATATACCCTCGCAACTTTGAATGAAATCGGTAAAGTTTTTATATTTTCTGTGCAGGGTTTAAAGAATTGTTTTGTTCCTCCATTCTATTTTCGAGAGATTATTAGCCAGCTGGTAATTGTGGGATTTTACTCTCTGCCAATAGTTGGGTTGACTGCTGTCTTTACTGGCATGGTCCTTGCGCTTCAGACTTCCGTTGGATTTTCCCGATTTAATGCGGCTGGAGCCGTAGCCTCGGTTGTCGTGATATCGATCACCCGGGAGCTGGGGCCGGTTATGGCCGGATTGATGGTCGCAGGACGGGGTAGCTCCTCCATTGCAGCTGAGATAGGATCGATGCGTGTCAGCGAACAGATCGATGCTCTTAGAACGCTTCGGGTGGATCCTTTTAAATACCTTGTGGTTCCGAGAATTTTAGCTGGAGTTACTATGGTCCCGCTTCTGGTGCTGGTCGCCGATGTCATTGGAGTCATGGGAGGGTTTCTTGTATCTACAACTTTGTTGGATTTTTCCGTTGGATCTTACATTTCGCAGACTGTCCAGAACCTGGCGGCCATAGATGTAATTTCTGGACTCGTAAAAGCCGCAGTGTTTGGTTTTTCCTTGACCACCTTTGGATGCTACCACGGTTTTTGCTGTGATCTCGGTGCCCGTGGAGTAGGAAATGCTACTACAAGGGCTGTTGTCTCCTCCTGCATCGGCATCCTGGTTCTAAATTATTTATTAACCGCGCTGTTTTTTGGAATATGACCAAGATACATTTTGAAAGACTATGTAAATCGTTCGAAGGTGGCCTCCAGGTACTGAATGGAGTGCAACTCGGCATCGAGAAAGGAGAGTCCCACATAATACTTGGACAATCTGGATGCGGAAAGTCTGTACTGCTCAAATGTCTACTTGGAATCCAAAAAATCACAAGTGGGGACATTATTGTGGATGGCATCAGCGTCCAAGATGAAAGACGGTTTGGAGAATATCTTAGGAAATTCAGTATATTATTCCAGGGGAATGCCTTGTTCGATTCAATGACGATTCTTGAAAATGTGATTTTTGGAGCTAATCAGGTTCGTAGAGATAAGTTCGAGTGCAGAAAGCTGGCAGAGGAGAAATTATTTGCGGTGGGACTTGAAAAGCGTGTTTTTGACCTATATCCGGCTGAAATATCTGGGGGTATGCAGAAGAGAGCAGCTCTGGCGCGGGCCATAGCGGTGGAACCAGAAATACTGTTGTTCGATGAACCCACGTCGGGACTCGATCCGATCACCGGAGGCGTGATCTGTAATCTTTTGAAGAATACCATTAAGTCGCTAGGAGTAACCGCTCTCACAATAACCCATGATCTGAAAGTCGCCGAATTTTTAGCGGATCGCGTTTCGGTTTTGAACCAAGGAACGGTAGTTTGGACTGGCAGAACCAAGGACATGGAGACATGCGGAAACGGATATGTCATTCGTTTCCATCAGGCCTCCAGCCTCAGTGGAACCGTTGCGTAATAATCCAAAATCAAGAATTGAATAGTGATTTGGAGGCGAGACGTTTTGGATTCTATCACCAAGTAGTTCGCGAAATGATGGACGAGACTTTATGCGCATGTACCAGTCCTTCACGCTGGGAAAATCGTCCCATTTTATGGATCCGACATAGTCCAGACATGACACATGGGATGAAGCTACTATATCCGCGAGAGAAAAATTATCCCCAGAATAGCCAATTTCTCCTGTCAATAAGCCGCGATATATAATTGAAATAGATTTTCATATTACTGTTGCCTCTGCGGATATTTGCAGAATCCGGAGAAGTTTTTTCAAGATATTTTTTCATCACCCTCTCGAAAACAGTATTTTTGATGACGTCGGCAAAAAACATTTCGTTAAACAAGACAACAATTCTGCGTGTTTCAGCCTTTTCCTTCTGAGTTATTCCGAGGAGAGA
>JAIROP010000004.1 GCA_031257475.1 Holosporaceae bacterium | reverse complement strand
CGGCGACTGATTTCCATCAGCGCTTCTGAACCTCCGGATTCGTATAACTCTTTGAACCTATAGTAGCTGTCCCTCGAGTATCCCAACGTTTTGCAAGCTAGAGGATACATTCCCAAGCTGCTTCGCCAGCTCCAACAGGCCTATCTTCGGCTTTATTATTTTTTCTGCCAGTGTCATTTTTAATCTCCTGTTTACTTCCAATATATGCATAATCGCACCATGCAATCATGCTCCATTATACATCATCTGTCAGATTGAATCTCGGTTAGTACACAGATTTAATATCACTCTTCATCGTACCATATCTTTTGGTTTGTCAGCAGTGCCTATAGACCAAGTATCTGCCATCCGGGATTCTCGACGTAATTCCTTATGTTTGAAAGAAATTCTGCTGCCTGCCGCGTATCCGAGACCCTATGATCATAGGATAGAGAAATGTAGAGCATCGGTCTTATTTCTATGCCGTTTTCCGTTGCAATGGGACGATTATGCATTTTATGGACGCTAAGTGTCGCGACCTGGGGAGGTGTTAGCAGGTCTGTACCTATCAGGGAACCATAAATACCCGCATTGATTACTGTAAATGTTCCTCCGGAAGCTTCCTCTATGGACAGAGTTCCATCCATTGCCCTCTGAGATAGGGAAATCATGGATTTTTCGATTTCTGCTATGGTGAGAGAGTCGGCATGTCTGATGACAGGAGCCGCTATGCCGTCGTTGCCGCAGGTAATCACAGATATATCAAAGTTGTTTTTATATATAATCTCGTTATTAAGAATGTGAGCGTTGAAAATACGGTATTGTTTTAGCGCCGTGATGCAGGCAGAAATGAAAAACGGAGTAAATCCCAATCTTGTGTTATGTTTTTTCGTAAAAACTTTGCCGAAGGTTTTTTCTAGAGCTAAAACAGCGCTCATATCAACTTCATTGGATACGGTTGAAATCACTGAAGTATCATAGGAATCCCTCATTTTGTCTGAAATACGCTGCCGGAGCATATCTATTGGCTCGTTGTAGTCTCCGGGGGATTCGAAAAATTTAGGCTTGTTCCAGTTATCTGCGTATAGCTCAGGAGGATCATCATGTCTTTCCGCATGAAGCAGCTTTTTTATGATCGCGGCCTGCCCATCCGCCTGGTGGCGCTTTTCCGTGGTGACTTTCTGACGTAAATCTTCTCTATCATTATTTCTGAAGGTCTTCACAGCTTCTCTTTCTGCACTTTGCGCTGCCCTTTTGATATCCACGCCGATTTCACTTCTCAGCTCATGGGCGACGGAACGCAGCATAGAATTCATGATCGATCTAACCTCTTCATTGGCATTTCTAATAATTTCGTCTTTTAGTGACTCAGCCTCTCTGGAGGCCAGCTGAGATGTGGACTCAATCAACTCCTCAGCCTGCAGATGAGACCTAGCTTTTGCATCTTTCAGCACCTCTCTTACTATGTCCACAGATTCCTTCTCGGCGTGCTTGCGGGCTGAGTGGATAATGTCTTTTTTTATCGCCTTAGCCTCTGTTTTTGACTCATCTATGGCTCGTTCAATTATTTCCTTTGAGACAAGTTCGGCTTTTTGTTTTGCCTCCTCCTTAGCCTCCAGAAGGGCATTTTTTATTGTAGCCTCAGCTTCCAGTTTAGCCTCTTTTTTAGCAATGCTAATGACCTCTTTTTTTAGCTTTTCTGCCTCCCGCTCCGCTTTTTCTTTGGCTTCTTCTATCAATTTAGTTTTTGTTTTTTCAGCTTCCTGGAGAGATCCTTGGATAATCTTCCTGTGCATTTCCGCGGCGTCATTGGTTGCTTTTTCCTCATATTCCTTTAAAACCTTTGCTTTTAGCTCCTCGGCTTGCTTTCGAGCCAATTTCTGAGCGTCATCCAAAATTTTTTCCCTCAGCTTTAGAGCTTCTTCCTTCGCTTGATTTTCTGCATTTTTTAAAATATTTAGAAATTTTTCTTCGGACTGCTCGGAAAATTCTTCGACCACCTCCTCGACAACCTGAACTGTGGCCTCGTTATCAAGTGGAACCGAAAGACTGTATCCGTTGCTCGTTGTACTCCATTCCTCTTCCCGCTTTTCTTCCACGTCTTCGCGAATATGTTGCGTCAGGTTACTTGATATTTCCTGGGCTTCTTTTCTCTCTATGCTTTTGACGATATCAGACAGGTTTGCGTTAAGATCCGTTTCAATAACTGCTATTTTGGTTCCCGGCGATATTGTTTCACCTTCCTGAACCAAAACCTGCGCCAATATACAGTCATAGCTGGATGTGATACCACAGGCCACTGATACTGTCTCGGCATCGGCAATCACTTCATTTTTTGATATCTTTTCCCCAATTTTTTTATACCAGACGGACAACGTAACCTCATCCGAGGTTTTATCAAAATTAGGCACAATTATATCGACACGCACGGGCTTTTGTATCCCCTATATCCGCCGATAATTTTATAGCAAGAATATTACTTTTGAATTAATTGGAAAGAAGAATATACGATCCCAGTAAAATTCTATAGACAATAATTGGTAGCAGAGTATATTTTTTCATGAATTTTACCGTGGTAAACAGTGTGATCACTCCACAAATAAATGAGGAAAAACTTCCTACGGCCACCAGAGACCAGTCCACCCCATGCATTCCTCCAATGCAAATTTGTGCGATTTTTAGAATACAGGCTCCACAAACCGGTGGAATCGACAGAATCATACTGTATTTGAAGCTCTCCTCTCGAGAGTATTTCATGTAACGCATCACGGACAAACACAGACCAAGCCGGCTAATTCCCGGAATTATGGACAGTGGTTGCAGCAGACCAACCAGCAGACTATCCATTCTCGAAATGTTCCTGCGGCTCACGGGATTGGCATCACACCAGAGCAAAACGACGGCGAAAAAAATGAGAGACCAAGCCAAAATAATCTCCGAAGTTACGTCGACAGGAAAGACCATTTCCAAAAATCCAAAAATAACCACCACGGGTAGACTGGATAAAACTACTGTCACGAAAAAATACCTGTTTTCGGTTTTTTTTCTCAACAGAAAATCGACTACTCCCATCAGTAACCCATAAACTCTACGCCGGAAAAAGACCAGAATAGCCAGCAGAGTCCCGCTGTTCAAAAAAATATCAAAGGTCTTGCCCTGATAAGGAATTTCCAGCAATTTTGAAAAAACAACCAGATGTGCAGATGAACTCACCGGCAGGAATTCTGTGACACCTTGTAGAGCTCCCAGAAAAATCGCCTGAAAATACGTCATCGTCATGTTTTTCCGGTGATTTTCCTCTCCAAAAAGTGAATATCGAATTTCCCGGATATCACATCCGGATCATCTGCCAGATTCTGATGCAGCGGGATGAGTGTGTCAACGCCCTCTATTACGTATTCGCCAAGGGCTCTGCGCAGCCTTGCTAAACATTGTTCTCTGTCGTTGGCCTGCACTATTAATTTAGCTATCAGACTATCGTAATAGGGAGGTACTTTACTGCCGTCATACAATGCGCTATCAACGCGAATACCAGGTCCACCAGGACAGTGATAATTGGTAACTGTGCCGGCAGAAGGCAAAAAAGTATCAGAATTTTCAGCATTGATTCGGCATTCTATGGCATGTCCACGAAACATCACGTCATCCTGAGACAGGGAAAGCCTATTACCTCCAGCAACAAGAATCTGCTCTCGCACGATATCTATTCCCGTTATCATCTCCGTGATGGGATGCTCCACCTGAATTCGCGTGTTCATTTCTATGAAATAGAGCTGACCGTTTTCATACAAAAATTCCAGAGTACCTACTCCAACATACCCAAGCTCTCCCATCGCTCTGGCAATTTTTTGGCCAAACTTCTCTCTAAACTCAGGCGTTATGACAAGACTCAACGTCTCTTCCCAAATTTTCTGATTTCTTCTCTGCATAGAACAATCTCTTTCCCCGAGGTGAATCGCGTTGCCAAATTCATCGGAGATTATTTGAAACTCTATGTGCCGAGGGTTTGAAAGATATTTTTCCAAATAAACCTGATCATTTCCAAAGGCGATACCTGCTTCGTGACGGGCTGTCTCGTAGGCCTCTGCAAAATTCTGGCGGGATTGAGCTATCTTCATTCCCCGTCCTCCCCCTCCACAGGCAGCTTTTATGAGGACAGGATAACCTATTTCATCCGCCATCTTAGTGGCTTTATCGATATTGTTGAGAGCTCCATCGGATCCGAAAACCATCGGTAGACCAAGACGAGCAAAGGTCTTCTTGGCCATTATTTTATCGCCCATCATTGCTATGTGATCTGCCTTGGGACCGATGAAAACCAATCCATGCTCTTTAACCATATGGGCAAATACGGAATTCTCACTCAGAAAACCAAAGCCAGGATGTATCGCATCAGCTCCAGAAACACATGCTGCAGAAATAATTGCAGGAATGTTAAGATAACTTTCTCTTGGCTGCGGAGGTCCCACGCACACACTTTCATCCGCCAGCCGCACGTGCATAGCATCGGCGTCCGCTGTGGAGTGGACGGCAACGGTCTTGATCCCTAGATCCCGGCACGCCCGCAGGATGCGTACCGCAATCTCTCCCCTATTAGCTATCAAAACTTTGTTGATCATCTATTACCCTAACACTATCCTATCCCAAATTATATACAAGCCTCTTGCATAAGGAGAAAAATTCCTTATTCAATAATGACAATTGGATCACCGTATTCCACCGGCTGAGCATCCTTTACAAAAATATGCTTTACTCTCCCTGAGCGAGGCGACTTTATCATATTCATCACTTTCATCGCCTCAATAATAAACAGTGTTTGCCCCTCGGAGACCATGCCTCCAACAGTGACAAATGGATCGGCACTGGGACCGGGAGATAGGTAAACGGTACCGACCATCTGCGCTTCAATAACTCCCGGATGATTCTCCAGATTGACCGGCTCCCTATCCTTTCTTGTCCTTGGGGCGAAGACGCTCGCCTCCTCCGGATGCTCTGATGGCTGAAAAGTCGTTGGCACTACCACCTGTTGACATGCCCTGGAGACTTTTATTTTAAGTGCATCCTGTTGATATTCAATTTCCAGCAAATTGGTCTCTCTCAAGAGCTCAGCCAAAACTCTAATTGCCTCCGAATCTATCTCTACGCCCAAAATCAGCCTTCCCGATTTTCATAGACGGACCGCTGGTGGGCGCAGCAGGGATCGAACCTACGACCACTACGATGTCAACGTAGTGCTCTACCTCTGAGCTATGCGCCCTAACATCCTACGGGGTAGAGGTATATATTTTTTCCCAAAAATTTGCAAGGGTGAAAGAGTCTCTGGGATTGCTCTATATAGATAGTAAGATATGTTTATTAAGCAAGAGAGTTATCGACAATCTGAGCATTTCCGCTGATTTTGAGTAGTATTTGGTTTTTCTGTGCAATCTTGCGAGATAATATCTCAACACAGAATTGTATGATTCAAGCAAGCAAGTTTCCGACTTTGTTACGATATGTTTCAGGTCTGCGTCCTCACCAAAAATC
>JAIROP010000003.1 GCA_031257475.1 Holosporaceae bacterium | reverse complement strand
TGAGCTTCTCTTTTGGATTTCCGCCTCTCCAGCTCCTGCTGTGAGGATAATCCCCTCTGCTGCCACCTTTTTCTCCAGAGCTTTCAGCCTTCTGTCCAAAGTATTCAGGATGTTGCGTTTCCAAATGCTGTGAACGCCTCCGGATGAGACCATTATACTCATTTTCCGAAGCTCGTTGGACGCTCGAACCTGACCATGGGCCGGATATTCCAGCGCTATATCCACCGAATATCCGAGCGTCTTGCACGCTGACGATACATTCCCAAGCTGCTTCGCCAGCTCCAACAGACCTATCTTCGGCTTTATTATTTTTTCTGCCAGTGTCATTTCTAATCTCCTGTTTACTTCCAATATATGCATAATCGCACCATTCAATCATGCCTCTTTATACATCATCTGTCAGATTAAATCTTGATTTAGGGATATATTCTCCGCTGCTTGCTGCGGGGGTGTTTATTGCCTTTTTACAAAAAATAAAAAAAGAGGGATTGACAACTTTTTTTTACCAATGGTATGATCCGTAGCATAAAAGGAGATTATCATGAAAAAGGTGAAATGGCTGTGGTGCACAGTGCTTTCGGTATTTCTAATACAAGGCAACGACGGTGATGCTATGAGAAGAAGAGGCAGGCAACAGACTACCAACAGGGGTTGGGATATTGCTACGCTAAAAAGCTTTCTTATATCCGTACCAAGAGTGCAGGAGACAAGAATGGTCAGTGAGGCGTTGTCGGAAGCAAGTGATGGGCGACTAACCAACGAAGAACAAGCCGATGTACAGATATTAGAGGGTATAGTCGGTGGAATCATGGAGAAGCACGGGATAAAGTGCGGTGGCCTTATGGAGATAGAAAGGACCCTTGCCCATGTGGCAACAAGGGCTCACTTTACGAATCTTTGCCTAGCGCTGAACATTGTATCTGGGATGGTTAGAGGAGATGAAGCTATGCAAATATATTATGCTGACGTTGCTCGTTGCCTGATGGATGGCGGAGGTTGCGTTCTGAATACGATCGAGATGATGAGGCTGCATGGAGAGCTAGCACAACAGCTGCTACATGCAGCGCAGGTGAGGGCGAATGAAAGGGAGCTATTGCTGAAAACTGTGCTTTTCCTTTTGAAAGAGAGAAAAGATCAGCTGGTGATCGGACAACTGGGCAGTGGACCACGTGGGAGCCTAGGGATCACAATTCCCGAAATACCTTGCTACGAGCTCTCTAGTCACTCTGAAACTGCTGAGCGCTGTATGCGTTCCTTGCTCCTTATATGTTATCCGCGTTTGACGGACAAATATAGAGTTGCAACAATATTCGCGGATTTGAGTCCCGCTAGGATACGGAGTCCGCTGCCAGACGATTTTACCCTGGTGACACCATACGCCTCAGAAGCCAAAATATTTGAAACCAAACTGCAAGCAGTGTATCAACAGTATATCAATAGCCTGGATGGGTCGGAATTGGATCTGATTCGTGAAGTGGCTAGGGACGAAGGAGGAGAAATGGACTGTCCAGCTAGAGAAGGAGTCGTAGCATTCCTGGCTGAACAGCATAGTAAAGAAATGGGACTTGAAACGAGAGCGACGAGGGAGGATGGTGTATTTCAGATTCTAGAAGAAAATGTATTAGCTGGAAGATGGGGTAATTGGGAAGTTGTCACGCTTTTGCATTTCCTGCCGCATCCTCTGGCAAATACGAATGTTTACGGGAAATTGTTTAGGCTTGGGCTGCTTACTGAAGATCTTGTGGTAGTAAACGCCGTTATCAAACATATGGATACTATGAAAATGGACGCTAAAAAAGTAACTGCACCGGAAATCCCAGCCTACGACGGGAGCTTCACGATGTTTTTTCTAACAAAGAATGCATTGGAGCCTTTAATGTTTTTCATAAAAAACTACCCCGACCGTTTTCGTGACGAAGTAAATCGACATGTGCCATTGGCTGAGTACTGCCACAAATTCACGGGACTCTGTATGGGAACTCCATTGGGCTTGGCCGCCGCTACTATGGGCGATAGCTCAAAAGAGCACGTGGTTTTTGAAGCGATGGTCAATGCGTCGGGACTAACTGACTTTTTTGCCACAGATAGATTGGAGTTCATATCTCCAATGGTTGCTGCTATGCCTAGATCTGACAAATGGATGTTAGATCTACTTATCAGTAAGCAGAGAGAGATAAAAATAGAGGGGAATTGGATTGCCCCGTTGTTATACAAAGATACATTCTTCTTAGATAAAAGATCTTATAACACCATACGCAATAATTTTCGCTCAATCATAGCTGGCTCCAAATGGGTTCTGGACAAGGCTACGGTAATAGGCCTGCAGCTATACTCAGAAGAAGTGGATTTTGATGTTACTGCCATAGTACTTGATAAAATAATAGTCTACAAACCCGAGACGCAAGCCTCTGGCTACATGAATTGTTTTGGATCCCCACTTATCAAATTAGCTGCACAAGGGAGCATCACCCAAAAGGAATTTCGACTTGTTTCGAGAAAATATGACAAGTTCTATAGAAAACTGAAAGACCGACGTGTGAGGGAAAGCATGGACCCACTTATGAAAAATATACGAGAGGCCGTTGAGGCCATGGCGCTACCGGAAGCAGAGCGGGCGCAAAAATTTGCCCAGATTTTTGCCACTACAGATATAACAAGACAGGGATAAAGCCGTGATTCGATATTTCGTCGAGATTCGTGATGAGCGACTAGGTTGATTAGGAAAATTCCCGTCATTTTGTCTTGTGCCAACCAAGATTTAATCTGACGGGTACCGTTGATTTTGGGAGAAACAACTCCGTTGAGGAGATGATGAATGCCATAAACCTTAACGAAATCAAGAGATTTGTGGCGGATAAAGCCTGGGATACAAACAAAATCAGAGATTTTTTGAAAGAAAGCGGCCTTCATGCCGAAATTCAAAATAAGATTTGATAAAACCGGCCACAAATGACGATATCGTGTCGAGAATCTTTTCCAAAAGCTGAAGAAAAACAGAAGACTATGCATGCGGTTCGATAAACTTGACTGTACTTTGCATATATGGAGATCTTCGCTTATCTTTCTGTTTTTTTTGCAAGGACACAGGAATGTGTTGGAAAATACATAATTGATGTTTTTTGAGAGTTTTGAATCGTTATTTTTTGCTGATATTTGAGGTGGTGCGCCCTGTAGGATTCGAACCTACGACCTGCGGCTTAGAAGGCCGACGCTCTATCCAGCTGAGCTAAGGACGCATGACAAACACATCAATTAATACAGAGAATGCCAAAAACTATCAAGCCCTATCCTGTTTCCAGAGAAAAATGACTTCGTGAGGAATTTTGGCCCGACATCATGTCCATCGCGGTCAGAAAATCCACCCAGACCTCTCGCTTCTGCGACGGGGAACGCAGCAGATACGCCGGATGAAACGTTGACAAAATTTTGGCACCGATCCCATCGATAGTGGTCCACTTTCCCCTCAACTGCATGATGCCCTGGGATGTGCACAGCAACGCCTTGGCTGCTGTTCCGCCAAGACACATAACCACCCTGGGATTAACCAGAGCAATATGCTTTAGTACATAGGGGCGAAATAGCTCAATTTCATGACTGGTTGGAGTTCTGTTGCCGGGCGGTCTCCATGGAAGAATGTTGGTGATATACACCATGCTTCTATCCAATCCAACAGCTGTCAGAATTTTATCCAGCAGCTGTCCACTCTGACCAACGAATGGAATTCCTTGCTTATCTTCTTCTGCTCCTGGCGCTTCCCCTAGCAGCAACAGATCAGCTTTTTCATTACCAACTCCAAATACCATGTTCAGAGCACAGTTTTTTAGGGAAATATCGACCTTGGATATGGCCTCCCTCAGTTCTGGCAGACTTTGGATTTCCGAGAGCGTTGTATATGTGCAACCGTATCTTGCCGTCTTTGGTCTTGTCAATGCTCTCGTGTCGGAAGTAATATCAGATATTCCGGCTTCCGCAAACCATTCCAAAATCTTATATATGTTCCGTTTGTCTATCATTTCTCTATCAAGACTGTTTCTATCAGTTTTATGGCATTGTTAATGCCATAGAGGGCAATAAATGACCCCATGCGCGGTCCATCCTCCTGGCCAAGAAGATTGCGGTATAGACAGTTGAACCAGGCTTTTAGATCGGGAAACTCGTGCCTCTTCCCCACCTCAAACACAATTTTTTGAATCTCATCCTCGGATTCTACAGTTTCTTCAAGGCTGCTCAATTCCCTCAAAAGATCTTTCAGTGCCTTTCTCTCCAGATCTGTCGGAACTGAGTAGACCTTCCTGTCTTTGACGAAGTCCCGATAATAGTTGATTGCGTATTTCACAAGCTTACCAAGAAACGGCATGGTTTCCGGAGAGGCACCAGCTTTATATTTCCGAATAAATCCCCAGAAAATTTGTTCGTCATCGGTGTTACAAACGCTAACCAAATTTAACAGCAGAGAAAAGGATATTTCAGTCTCTGATTTCGGAGGACTTCCATAGTGAATGTGCCAGACTGGATTGTTCACCTGCTTATCAGGTTCCTGCTTCCAAAAATTCCGCAGATGAGAGGCATAATCGTCCATCTGCCGTGGTATAACATCAAAATACAATCTTTTGGCACTCTGGGGAGATGCATACATGAAATTTGCAAGACTTTCCGGCGAGGCATAGCGCAGCCACTCTTCGATCCCAAGTCCATTTCCCTTGGATTTTGATATCTTTTTCCCCTGCTCGTCCAAAAAAAGCTCGTAATTGAATCCTGCCGGAGGAACACCTCCCAAAATTCGACAAATTTTTCCGGATAGATTAACCGAATCTATTAGATCCTTTCCTGCCATTTCATAGTCGACTCTAAAAGCGGTCCAACGGGCCGCCCAGTCCACCTTCCACTGCAGCTTGCAATGACCGTCCGTCACCGGGAGCTCAGTCAAGCTTCCATCCTCATCCCGAAAGACTATGGTTCCAGTAACCAAGCGATATTCCTCCACTTTCACCTGCAGTACCCGCCCAGTTTTAGGTGAGATTGGCAAAAATGGACTATAGGTGGCGGCCCTTTCTTCCCTCAAACTACCCAGCATAACATCGAGAATGGCCTTGTGCTTCTCAAGAATTTTCAGCAGAACCTCGTTGAAAAGCCCTTTTTTATAGCATTCCGTCGAGCTGAGAAACTCGTACTGAAAATTGAAAGAGTCCAAAAAACTCATTAGTTTGCTATTGTTGTGGTGTCCAAAGCTCCGATGACAGTCAAATGGATCTGGAATATCCGTCAGGGGAAACCCCAGGTATTTGGCAACCATTTCTTTGTTTGGGATATTATCCGGTACTTTACGCAACCCATCTCGATCGTCGGAAAATGCGCATAGCTTCGCCTCAGATCCACTGAGACACCTGAAAGCGTGCATTATGTAGGTAGTGCGAGCTACCTCGCCGAAGGTTCCGATGTGTGGTAATCCGGATGGCCCATAGCCAGTCTCAAAGAGAAAATATTCCTTGTTATTTTTTCTGGATAGCAGCTTTCTTGCCTCCATGAACGGCCAGGATTTTGCGTTCTCGTAGACACCGGAGCTTCTATCCATTGCCACATCTCCAAGAATAACCTGAGCTGATTATACAGCCAAGATGTACTTTTTCCCAAGACCCATTATTTTTTTATGGAAACAGGCAAAAAAATTAGCGCTAATTTAATTTTTATTCAATACTCTGTCACAATGGTTGGTGGGAGAGAAGATTTCATGGGTAGAATTAGAGATGTTGTTGGTTCCCTTCTGGGGTATTTGTTGTTGGGATTTTTGATTTCCTGTGAGCAGGAATCTGAGCAGGAGAAGGAGGCTCCAAAAGCCGCTCCAACGGCTCCAAAGTCGGAGTCTACTCCACTTGAAAAAGTTGATGAAGTTCCGCTGGATGCGAAGTTGGCTGTTGAGGTTCTGGAGGAGAAGCAAGAAGCTCAGCCGAAAGTAAAAGACCTACTCGAAGGAAGCGCAGGTCCTTCTGGTAATCCTGGGACAGCTGGCGGCGGAGAGGAATCGACTCCGCCCAAGGAGAGTGCTGAGTCAAAGAATGGATCACCATCTACCGTTGAAGCTGAGCCGGAGGAGGAGGAGACACATCCTTCCTCAGCGGAGGCTCCGCCGGAAACGGAGCATGTGCCGGAGGATGAAGCCGGTCCAGCAAAGCATGAGGAAGAGTCATCTTCCAGCAACGGTCCAGAGGCTACTCCTGAAAAGCAGGGTGGAGAATCCGGGGAATCCGGTGCAGCTGCGAATCCGAATGCTGCCGCAGAAGAGGAGGGCGAACCTGAAGAAGAAAAGTAGACTTCTTTCGAAACCATCGTCCTTCCGGTAATTTTTGCGTCGCTTCGGTGCGAGAGTAGAGATATCCATTACTGAATATCCTCCTCTACAGAACCGTACGTGCGATTTTCCCGCATACGGCTCCCAGTGGTACCTTCGTAAATTTGGTTACATTCGAGCACATATATACCCAATCACGGCGGGATTCAGTTAAAAAATGCTGAGATTGCAATAAAGATTAGGCCATAAAATACTATTTTTCGTCGTGATTGGGTATATCCTCGGTCTTACCAGCGGATATCTACCAAGGACTATTCTGTTGAACTCATCCCAGGTGTACTGAAGGAGATTTAATCTGACAGCGGCGTATTTTTATGTATCCAAATTGTCATATAAGTAATGATTGTCGGAAGCGTTTTTATGGTATGCCAATTGATTAGATTTATCAATGACAGTGTGTTTACCTTCGTTAAAAGTCTGCATAGGGGGTCTCCCGCAGCGATATTTTCCTCCATGAGGACGTTCGTGGTTGTAGTATTGCAACCAGGAGTCGACGTCCGTTTGCAGCTCTTCCAGCGAAGTGTAAATTTTTTTTCGTAGGGCGGAGTCATAGAATTCGTTCTTCATGGTTTTATGGAATCTTTCGCAGATGCCATTTGTCTGTGGTGTGTAGGCCTTGGTTTTTGTGTGGTCGATTCGCTCTATGCTAAGAAATAGTTCGAAGGCGTGATTTTCTAGGGTTCTGCAGTATTCTGTTCCACGATCCGTGAGAGTGCGCATCAGAGGTATTTCCAGCCCATTAAAGAACGGAACGACTCTGTCGTTGAGCATGTCTGCCGCCGTAATGGCTGATTTTTCCGTGTAAAGTTTCGCATCCGCCACTTTGGAATAGGTATCGACGAAAGTTTGCTGATACGCCTCGCCGATTCCCTTGAAATTTCCGACGTAATAGGTGTCCTGAGACCCCAGAAATCCCGAATGCTCTGTTTCGATTTCTCCCTGAGCTTCTCTTTTGGACTTCTGCTTCTCCAGCTCCTGCAGCTGAGACTCTGTGAGGATAATCCCCTCTGCCGCCACCTTTTTCTCCAGGGCTTTCAGCCTTCTGTCCAAAGTATTCAGGTTGTTGCGTTTCCAAATTTTGTAGAGATGTTTATCGATTTCTCGTTTTTTCTTGCAATTTGAGCGCGAAGGAATCACAGCTTCACAGTTATTTTTCCCTAAAAAGTCCACAAATTGTTGAGAATCGTAGCCTTTATCTCCTAGAATTTTTGTATCTTTAAGATCTTTGGTAAGCTTTTCGGTCTGCGTCACATCATGCTCATTTCCAGGAGTCAGAACGAATTTTACGGGATTTCCGAGCGCGTCGATGAGAGCATGAATCTTGGCGGAAAATCCCCCGCAGCTGCGTCCGAGATCCTCGTCTGATTCCTGGCTCTAGCCTGCAGCACACTGATTTGCCCGAATAATCGATCCGTCAATTTCTTGAAAATATTCGAACAGAGCTTTCCAAATCCTTCGTTCTTTCCACCTTAGAAATTTTTGGTAAATGGAAAAAACAATTGCCGTATTCTCTCGGCAACAGTCTTATTGGACATCCGGTGCGACATAAATAGAACATCGCTTCCAGAAAAATACGGATTTTCGACTCATTTTTTGTGTGAATTCCGGGAATTGTGACCAAAAAATCATAAATCTTTTGAAACGCTTCTTCGGGGATGTTATAATCCATCGTTCTACGAACCTCATTTTTGAATACTCATAAGGTTTATACAACTTTCCTAAAATTCTCTACATTTCGCTAACAGAACCTAATATATGTATCAAATGTTTTATATCCTCTTTCCAATCTTTTACGTCCAATTCACTGCATTTCCTTGTCTCCACTGAGATGCGTTTATCATTTCCAATGAGATACAATATCCTCGAAATGTCGAAATTTCCATCTCCAAAATGCAGATGCTGATCGATTTCACTATCAATGAAATTATCCATCAAATGATATACCTTTGGTATCAATTTGTTAAATTCCCCGATATATTTCCATCTATCCATGCGTTGGGAATTTGCGCTGCAGATGGCGTGGCCGATATCCAGGCAGAATCCACATCCAACTTTATCCAAAATATACTCGATTTCTTCGAGGGTTGCTCCACGACATTGCTGACCGCCGACTTCCGGTCTCGGTTTGTACGGCTTATTCTCAATGACCGCTCTGGGTTCGTCAAAAGCTTTCAGTTGCTGAACCGTCTCTTCAATATCCCCATCGATTCCGGAGTGAAACACTATGTATTCTGCGTCTAATCCATCTGCGAATTGTTTTACCTGATCGTAGATTTCCCTGTTGAATTTCTCTTTTTCCCGATTTGCCAAATTAAATCCATGGAAAAAATGCGGACAATGAAGATTTATGGAAACTCTCAGTGTTTTCCATTTTTCGATCGTATCAATGGTGCCAGGGATTACATACAGCTCCACATAGGAAAAAACTCTGCCTGCATACAAACGTCTGGCTTCCTCAAAATAGTGGTCTGTATTGGTAGACCAAAGTTTTAGTCCAAATGTATATGGCATTAAAACACAATCTGTTTTTGTCGACAACAGGCCATATTCTGCAGGATTGCCCTATAAAAATAGAAATTCTACGAATAAGGCATTGAATTTTCAAACTTTAATTTCTATTTTTATAGGGCAATCCCTATTCTGCCTTGATTCGCTTCTATAGAGCCCGTCCAGCTCCGGCAAAAAATCCTGCTGCTTTCAGCATTCCACATATTCTCAACCATTAATCCCGATTTCTTAATCGAGTTGATTATCAGAGATACCGTGTTTAGAGTCAATGTGCGAAAGCTAAATTTTTATCGAAGGGCGCATTATTTTTTAGCATTCCATAAATTATATGCATTAATTTTCGCATAATAGCGACGATGATGATTTTTGTTTTTTCCACTTTCTTTTCAAGGCGTTGTACGAAAAGTTGTTGGCATTTTTTCAATCTATGATAAGTTAGCAATTCCTCATCACTTCTTAAACATACAAGGTCACAGATGACGGCTTATGTTGAACATACTTTTGCACAAACAGCACTAGACTTCTTTCGAAACATTCGCTCTTACGGTAATTTCTTTGTCGCTCCTCCGATGCTCGGATCCTCATGTACCACATTTACTCTGCGGTCCTGCGCGTCGTATGCTCCTCCTCGAAATATCTTTGTTTCGAAAGGAGCCTATTGTTCCAAAAAAGTGGATAAAATGCTATATGTGGGAACGATCTTAGCGGTAAAGAATATGGGAAAAACATACAGAGGAATTTTGCTTGCGGGCGGATCTGGCAGTCGTCTTTTCCCTCTCACGCAAACGGTTTCAAAGCAGCTGCTGCCTGTCTACGATAAACCGATGATTTACTATCCTCTGTCGACCCTGATGTCGTTTAGCATATGCAAGATTTTGATTATTTCGACGCCCCAGGATATTCCGCACATCAAGAAACTGCTCGAAGACGGTTCTCAGCTTGGTTTGGAATTGTCGTACAAAGTGCAGGAGCATCCAAATGGCATTGCTGAAGCGTTTGTCCTTGGCGCGGATTTTATAGAGAAGGGCAACGTGTGCCTGATTCTCGGCGATAATATTTTCTACATGGGAGAACAGCTAAACGATTTTACTGATATCATCGAGAAAAATGACGGGGCAGTGATCTGTGGATATCATGTGTCTGATCCTGAAAGATATGGAATCATCGAATTTGATAAGGATGTGAACGTACGATCCATTGAAGAAAAGCCTTCGAAACCAAAATCAAATTTCGCCGTGGTTGGATTGTATTTTTACACATCCGATGTGGTACAGAAGGCAAAAAATCTGAGGCCATCTGCACGAGGAGAGTTAGAAATTACGGATCTAAACATGAGCTATCTTGAAGAAAATCGCATGAAAGTGCTACGCCTGAGTCGCGGAACGGCATGGCTCGATGCCGGAACTCCTGACAGCCTTATGGACGCGGCTCAGTTTGTCCAGCTGATTGAAAAACGTCAGGGCCTGAAAATATCATGCATCGAGGAGATTGCTCTGAATCGCGGTTTTATTAATAGTGAGCAATTCGCGGAGCTTGTGAACAAATATAAAGACGGATCGGATTATAAAAAATATCTAATAAGAATTTTGAATGAGAGAAAAATGTAATGTTTGCAAAAAATGTGCTGATTACCGGAGGGGCAGGATTCATAGGATCAAATTTTGTTCCATATTTTTGCACAAAATATCCCGATTATCGTATCATAAATCTTGATAAACTTACCTATGCTGGGAATTTGAATAACCTCAGTGAGTGCGATGCAATGCCGAACTATGTTTTTGTGCATGGAGATATCTGTGATACAAGTTTTGTGGTAAAAATTTTCGATGAATACGACATCACAGACGTGATTCATTTTGCTGCTGAAAGTCATGTGGATAATTCAATCGCAAACCCACGCGCTTTTGTCGAAACGAATGTTCTCGGGACTTTCATGTTGCTGGATGCTTTCAGAAAAAAACTCGGAGATTCATCTCGCAATAGATTTCACCATATCTCGACAGACGAAGTTTACGGAACTCTCGGAACAAATGGATATTTCACTGAAAAATCGGCATATGCTCCGAATTCACCTTACTCTGCTAGCAAAGCAGGATCTGATATGCTTGTGCGGTCGTATTTCCACACCTACGGGCTCAATACCGTGACCTCCAACTGTTCAAACAACTATGGGCCCAAGCAGCATTCAGAAAAATTGATTCCGACAATCATTCGACATGCGCTTGCTGAGAAACCAATTCCAATTTACGGCGATGGAAAAAATATCCGTGATTGGCTATACGTCCTGGATCACTGTCGTGCTGTTGATTTGATATTCCACCAAGGACGCATTGGCGAAACATACAATATTGGTGGACATACCGAGAAAACCAACTTGCAGGTTGCTTTCAAAATATGCGATCTACTAGATAAAACTCGTCCGCGAAAATCAGGTCATTACCGAGAACTAATCTCGTTCGTGCCGGATCGTCCTGGGCACGACCGTCGTTACTCAATTGATTTCACAAAACTTGAAACCGATCTGGGCTGGACTGCACAAGAATCATTTTCCCATGGAATCCGTCAAACTATCTTGTGGTGCCTCTCTGCCAACATTTGGGACCCCAAAAAATAACGAACCACATTGTCCTGTTGGGCCAACGGAATATCTGCATATCATTGATCCCTCTATTCCTCGTCATATTAGACTTCTTTCGAAACATTCGCTCTTACGGTAATTTCTTTGTCGCTCCGATGCTCGGCTCCTCATGTACCACATGTACTCTGCGGTCATGCGTTTCGTATGCTTCTAAAAATTTCTCGAAATATCTCTGTTTCGAAAGAAACCTATTATTTCACGTACTATGACTTTATCGCACAGTATCCCGCGCTTCCATGACTTCTTCGAAGGCTCTTATGTAGTCGTCAACCATAACATTGGGATCTGCAAATTGCTTAGCGCGGTCGTATCCCCGCTGAATTAATGTCTTGCGCAGTTCTGCATCCGAAACAATTTTTTCTATAGCTGCAGCCATATCGTTAGTGTCATAGGGATCGAAAAACAAGGCGGCGTCACCGCAGATTTCCGGCAGACTGGCCACATTACTGCAAGCAACTGGAATCCCCATGGACATTGCCTCAACCACTGGCATGCCAAAGCCTTCATATCTTGATGGAAACACCATGGCTAGTGCATTGCGCAGTAACACATCGAGCTCCTTTTCATCCACATGATGGGTACAAATGACCTTCCCATGCAGACCTCTTTCCGCTAAAAGACTTTTGTAAAAATCCGGATGCCTTTCAATGTCAAAAGTACCGACAATGGCCAATTTTACCTTTGAACCAGAATGTGAAAGAAATGTTGAAAAAGCTTCTATCAATCGGGGATGATTTTTGTGCCTCCAGAAAGACGAAACATATATAAGATAATTACCCTTCTCAAGATCATACTTGCCTAGGCAAGAGTTGATAAAGTTCGCAGTTGGATGGAAGGTAATTCTGTTAACTAGACAATTATAAATCATTTTTACCTCATCCGTGCTAAGATTGTATCTCTGCATGATTCTTTGTTTGGAGAAATTTGATATGGTGATAATCTTGCTGGACGATTTAATAATCAAATATCCTATCTTTGCGAGCCAACTGCAGAACTCGGGAGTATTGCAGTCGGGAATATCCACATAGGCCAAATCATGGATTATGGAAATTTTAGGCAGAGAAAAATCATTTGGCTGCATTTCAGCATAGGGATCGAAAAAGAGATCGCATTTATCATCGAAGCATAATGTATTGTAACAACACAGCTGAATTACTTTATCTCGACACAATCCCAATGTCAAAATATTGATGAGATTTCTCAAAAATAACGAGATGCCATTGTTTTGTGGAGAACTCAGTGAAACAAAAATTACGTTATTCAGGTGTAGTAACTTGGAAAATTGGCAGTGCTTATGGCCCAGAATCACAATAAACCTCCAGTTTGGTCGCTTTATGGCCATCAGTTTTATCAAATTTTCTGTCAATATTTTTATGCCTCCATGATCTGATATGCAGATGGTATCCACAACAATATCTCTGGTGATATTGGATGCTCTATTTTCAAGCAATGATATTCTGGAGACAAAAAAGTCAGAAAATTTAGCATCCGACATTAAAATTAGAGCTAAAAGTACTGAAATTGGAAACACTATCAAAAACGAAAGAACTTTAATCCACTTCATAGCATTTTTTGACATTTTTCAGTCCAATTTACCACAGGAACTAGACATTGTATAACATTTGAGAGAGAATCCATACGGGTTTCTTTTTAGGAGTGGATATGAATACGTTAGCAGCAGCCACATGGTCTGAGTTGAAAGATCAGATTTTGGAATCTCTAAATCCAGAACAATGCGAAGCGGTGGTTACACTTGACAAATCTCTGCTTGTCCTATCCGGAGCGGGAACTGGTAAGACTAAGGTTCTAACAACCAGAATCGCCTATATAATTGAAAATGGATATGCAATGCCATCTCAGATTTTGGCTGTCACCTTCAGCAATCGAGCGTCCAGAGAAATGAAAAAACGTCTCCTTTATCTAACCAGGGGCGAAACGGATGGCATTTGGCTTGGTACTTTCCATGCCATCGGGGCCAAAATACTGCGACAACACGCTGGATTGATCGGAATCAAGCAAAATTTTGTCATAATAGATACCGATGATCAGATGAAAATCATGAAACGAATTCTCAAGGAGTACAACATCGACAAAAAGATGGCCAGTGGTATTCTTGCAAAAATTTCTCGCTGGAAAGATAGAGGAATGTCCTGTGATAATCCGAATCTTGATGCAACCGTATCAGAAAAACGTTTCTACAAAATATACCAGGAACACATTATTGGCTACGATTCTGTGGATTTTGGAGATCTGTTGCTTTATGTAATTGAAATTTTCCGTAAATATCCGGATGTGTTGCAAAAATATCAAAGGAAATTCAGATACATACTTGTGGACGAGTACCAGGATACAAATCTGGCCCAGTACATGTGGTTGAAGTTGCTTTCCCCATCCGGCGATGGATTGTGCTGTGTCGGCGACGATGACCAGGCCATATACAGCTGGCGCGGAGCTGAAATCAGTAATATTCTAAATTTTGAACGTGATTTTCCAAATACCAAGGTAATCAGATTGGAGAGAAACTATCGTTCCACCGGACACATCCTGGGAGCAGCTTCTTCCCTGATATCCAATAATAAAAACAGGCTCGGAAAAACTATATGGACAAACGACGATCCGGGGGAGAAAGTGATGGTTCACAAAGTTCGCAACGGCTTCGAAGAGGCTCTGTTGGTGGCTGATAAAATTGAGTCGCTGCACCAGAGTGGTGTAAAATACAACGAAATGGCCGTGTTGGTACGCGCAGGGTTTCAGACCAGGGAGTTTGAGGAGCGATTCATAGCCTATGGCTTGCCCTACAGGGTCGTTGGAGGACTCAAATTTTATGATCGTCAGGAAGTGAAGGACGTGATCGCATATCTACGATTGATTTATCAGCCCAACGATAGTTTGGCCTTTGAAAGAATAATTAATGTTCCACGAAGGGGGATAGGCACAATTGCCCTGGCTAAGTTCCATACACTGGCCAATTCCAGCAACATATCTCTATACCGTGCATCTCAGGAATTGCTGGGAACCGGAGAGCTTCGTCCCTCTCTACGTACAGCCTTGGATGGATTCCTGGAATTGATTGAATCCATGCGTTTGCAGCAGGATCTGCGTCCGGTGGATATCGCAAAAAACGTTCTGCAAAGAACTGGATACTTTACTATGTTGGACCAGGAGCAATCCATTTCAGCCCAGGGCCGTCGGGAAAACCTGCGCGAATTGTTGATCGCTCTTGAAGATTTCGACGATCTTCAAACCTTTATAGAACACGTTGGGCTCGTATCTGACTCTCCACTGAATTCTGTCGATGATTGTGTTTGTCTGATGACTCTTCACTGCGCAAAGGGCTTGGAATTTGACGTCGTGTTCCTTGTCGGGTGGGAAGACGGTGTTTTCCCCCACAGTCTGAGTCTGCAAGAACAGAATGTGGAAGAAGAGCGCCGCCTCGCATACGTTGGTCTGACTCGCGCCAAAAAACTATCGTTCATTTCCTATGCCGCAAGTCGGCGCATCTACAATTTATGGCAATCAAATCCGCCCTCCCGATTCCTTTGCGAATTTTGCCCAACTCATGTTAATTTCTGCAAATCTTCCCTGGAAAAGTCCACTAAAACAACATAGCTATCCTGAATTATTCTCTCGGAAAGTTTTTGTATCAGCTGATTGGATAGCTGTTCCAGGAGTATTTCCTTTTGTTGCTCCAACTCTGCTTCCAGCTGATTTTTCAGAGATAATTTGACCTTTTCCCTGCGTTCCATCACATAGTTGTCATTTTCTCGTCTCATTATTTTCATTTTCTCCTGGGATATCTTGCGACAGCTATCTATGCTTTCCTCCATTTCTTTTTGTTTTTCCTGGGCTTTTTTTAGTATGCTCTGGGCTGCTCTACTCTGCCACTCTGCTTCGTTAATTCTATTTTTTACCTCCTCTATATGATCATCCAACATCCTTGTTGTCTGTGGATAAATTCTCTTCCAGAAAAGCCAGGAAAAACCCAAAAAAGAAATTACTATGGAAACTCCGGGATCCATCTGCATTGGTTATGTCTGCTTGGTTATGGAGATCTTTTCCACAGCTTTTTCCACAAGACCTTCCATCTGATCGTGAACGTATATTAGCACATCTTTGGAAGACTGTCTTAGCTGAGCCTCCTCTGTGCGATATTGCTCGGCAAACCAGTTACTGAGTCTGTTTTTTTCTTTCTCTTCTTGTTCCCTGAACCTGCTCAATAGGGAGGACTCATCGTTGGCCGTTTCTCTCTGAACCGTCTCCAGCGCCACCACCGAATCATTCTCTAATTGCTCCGCATTGGTACGTAATTCTTGAGCGTCTCTCAGTAGACGATCCACATAAAAAGCTCTCTCTACCAACATTTCCTCTACTTTGGGACAAAAAACTCTCGACACGAATAGGTAAAACAAAGAAAACCCAAGCACAATCCAGAAAATCTGCGACGTAAAGGTCGCCGTGTTCAGCTGGGGCATATGTCTCCTCGTTATTTAAACAGAATCAATATTGACACCAATAGAGCACACAGCGCAATGGACTCCGTTATCGCAAATCCCAACATACCGGCAAACTTAATCTTTTCATCCGCTTCGGGATTGCGGGCAACGGAACTTATCCAGGCGGAAAACAAATTACCCATGCTGGTTCCTATACCATATAAAGAAAACACGGCCACCGCCGCTGCAATGAAGCGCGCTGCCTCGGGTGTCATTCTTTCTCCTCCATTGATGCGCTGTGCAAGTGTACTGCATCGCTTAGATAGACACAAGTAAGTATTGTAAATATGTAAGCCTGCAACGCCGCAACAACTACCTCAAATGCCGTTAGAACCACATTTACAACTATAGGGGCTACTCCGAACGCACCCACCATCGAGACAAAACCTGCGAAAACTTTCATCATGGTATGGCCTGCCATCATGTTAGCGAAAAGTCTCACGGAAAGACTAATGGGCCTTGTAAGATAGGATATCATCTCCACTGGGATTAGGAGCGGTAGCAGGAACTTTGGAACTCCAGACGGAGCAAACAGTGTGAAAAATTTCATTCCGTGCAAGACAAAGCCAAGAATCGTTATAAAAAGAAATACAATCATAGCAATGGTGAACGTGGCGATAATGTGGCTAGTGAAAGTGAACATGTAGGGAACAAGGCCCACAAGATTTCCAAATAATACAAACAGAAATATGGAAAAAACAAACGGGAAATAGGGGCAGCCTCTTTGTCCTACATTGGCCTCAATTAGACCTGCCACCAACGCGTACATCATTTCTACGAAAGCCTGCCGCCGATCCGGAACAACTCCAATTCTGCTTCTGCTCATACAGACAGCCGACATGATCACCATCAGGCAGAGCGAAGCCAAAACAGCTAGAGACGAGTTGGTAAACGACAAGTCCACTCCGCCAACATTAACCTCAAGTAGAGGAGAGACGACAAACTGATGCAGTGGATCTAACATTTGTTCCTTTCTCAAGAACACAGACCAAATAATTTTAACATCGGTGCGCAAGCATTACAAGCTTTTGTAATCTTATTCGTGGGGATTACTCTATATAGATAGCGAGGTATGTTTATTAAGCAAGAGAGTTACCGACAATCTGAGCATTTCCGCTGATTTTGAGTAGCATTTGGTTTTTCTGTGCAATCTTGCGAGATAATATCTCAACACAGAATTGTATGAT
>JAIROP010000009.1 GCA_031257475.1 Holosporaceae bacterium | reverse complement strand
CTGATTTGCAAACTGTAAATTCGGATCCCTATCTGTTCGAAGGAGATTTCGAAAATAAAATGACGATTCATCTGAATTACAGGCCGCTGGCAGAGGTGATTTCGGTGGATGCGACCGTGCAGAAAGTTCAAAACATTACTCACGGAAGTTACAGCGGCGCGCTGGATCCGCGCCATCAACGTCAATCGTGGATATCGTACAGGTGCGACAGGGCGGAACAGTCTACGTTAAAAATGTGGACTACAAATTAACTGCTGGTCAGGTAGATTGGTCTCCGGCGGGAGCGGAACCGGCTCCGGGCAGCAGTTATGAAGTTGTGTTTCTGCACTTGTATTTTTCCATTTTATATGCTAAGAAAGCAAGTGTGTTGGATCGACTAAATGTTGCTGTATGGGTTTTTTAGAAAGTTGTTTAGGAGTTATGCGTTTTTTATATAGTCTTGCGAAAACAACAAAGAAATTAAACGGACTTCATGCAATAAAAGCATTTAATCGTGTAATCAGAAAAATTTCTGCATGTACTCATCATTTTCAGCATGTTATCGAATGGGAATGCGGCTCTGCTCCAGAATGGTATGATCATTTTCTTAATCAACATTGGAATTGGGCAAGTGGCATGCCCTGGGAAAGAGGGTTTTTCTCGGCATTAGCCCTTAGGAAAGGCGGACGTGCTCTCGAATTATGTTGTGGTGACGGATTTAACGCATATAATTTCTATGCTGACCATATGAGTAAAATAATAGCAGTTGATTTTGATGAGTTAGCTATCAAGCATGCCAAAAAAAATTTTGTTAATCCGAAAATAAGCTACGAAGTTTGCGACATAAGGACTTCGCTTCCTTCATGACCGTTTGATAATATAATCTGGGATGCCGCGATTGAGCATTTTACTGAAGCAGAAATTGCTAAACTCATTGCCAATATCAAAAAATGCCTAACGAAAGACGGAATCCTATCCGGTTATACTATCGCAATAAAGCCCGACGGGACAAAGTCACATCCAGAACACGAGTATGAATTCTCTTCCAAGGAAGATTTAAAAAAGTTTTTTGCTCCACATTTCAAGTATGCGCGAATTTTCGAGACATTCTCTTGTGATCCTAATAATTCACATGATAGTCGTCACAATTTATATTTTTACGCATCGGACAAAGCCCAACTTCCTTTTGAGTCAAATTAATAATAAAAACCTTACCAAGCGCTAAACACCAGCAAACAATACAGAAACAGCGAACTGCAATTTTATAGAGCAATGTAATTTTTTTACCGGCATGAAAAAAAAGAAACTGTCCCATCGTGAGGATGCCCCGTAGCAATATATCTGTCCCCTTTCCAAACTGGAGCAATTTGCGCACCGGCTATGCACCCAGAACAAATAGCAATTCTCAGTACTAATGCCTCATTTATATACAACATAGCTTCATCATTAGCGCCAGAAGTTACGCAGGCTTTTAGCTTTACCAATCCATTTTGCTCCGCAATATATGGTACTCCCCAAACTTTGCTGATTTCTTTTCCATAATCCGGTGAACCGAAAACTAGAACCTTATCTAATTGCTCTTTCAACAGCTGATTTTCTTTCTGAATTTCATCAACTTTTTGGCACAAAGAATCAATTCGTTCATGTATATCACATATGGAACAACTTGACTCTTTTGACCAACCTTCGTGTTCCATAGCATTCACAAAGCTTAAACACGACAATGCAATACCACAAAAAACACTTTTCATATTCAACTCTCCATTTGTAAAACACGTCTTATATACAACCACGAATTGCTGTGCTATGCAACAAAAAATACACCAAATTTTATTTGGGGATGCAAT
This sequence comes from Holosporaceae bacterium, assembly GCA_031257475.1. GTDB lineage: Bacteria > Pseudomonadota > Alphaproteobacteria > UBA3830 > UBA3830 > JAIRMQ01. Next base: position 746 of record JAIROP010000009.1, on the reverse strand, counting down.
GTCACGTTGCCCGGTTTGGCTGGAAGCAAACGTCGAATACGCGGTTGTGATTTTGACGGACGACGCTGAAACTGCTGTCGCTGTGGCAGAATTGGGCAAATTCGATTCCATTCACAACACATACATCACGAAACAGGCTTATCAGGTGGGAGTACTTTTATCTTCAAGTAACGCCAGTACCTGGACGGCGCATCAGGATTGGGATCTGGCGTTTCGATTGTTGGCATGTAGATTCACAGAAACGGAACACATTTATAATTTGGGAACAATCGTTGCCGATGAAAATACCAATCTTCTTACTTTGGCTAATATTGAACGTGTGTCCTCAGATACAGACGTTGAGTTTATCTACACAGATTCCGAAGGGAGAACAAACACGCTGGCAGAGGACATGCCGGTGGCTTTGAAGGAAAAAATCGACGACGAAGTTTCGGTACGGGCGAAGTTGAAAGGAACTACAACGCAATCTCCTGTTCTGTTTCAGGGAGTGCAATCGGTTTTGGGAACCATGAACGAAACCGGGGATTATGTAACTCGCGCCATTACTGCGGGTACAAATATCAGTGTGAAAATTATCTACGAGAGTTACACGCCGGGAAATTCTCAGGTGAAAGCCTATGTGCAAAATCCAGATTCCACCTGGACGTTAGTGTCGCTGAGCTCTGGAAGTCGATCGGCGATGGCTGGGAGGAACATACGCATATGGCTGCAAATTTCTCCGGAGCAACAACACGAGTGAAATTGGT
>JAIROP010000028.1 GCA_031257475.1 Holosporaceae bacterium | reverse complement strand
CTGCAAAGATCGCTTGCATAAATTATGTGATTGAGCAGAAGGAAAACTTCATCGAAGGGCCTGCCATATTCGCGATCCGCCATGAGTCTATCTGGGAGACACTTATTTTAATTCAAGAGTTTAACCAACCTATTTTCATATTGAAAAAAGAGCTGTTGAAGATTCCACTATTTGGAGCTATGGCTAAAAAAGTTGGAACCATATCCATAGATCGGGACAATGGGGCAAGAAGCTTAATTAACATAGTTGGAAAGGTTTCCGAAGCCATCAAAAATGGGCATCCAGTAATCATTTTTCCTGAAGGAACACGAATGGCCAGCGGAGAAACAACCCCATTGAAAAGAGGCATCGCACTTCTGTATAAAAAAGCCAATTGTCCTGTCGTTCCGGTGATACATAATGCGGGACAATTTTGGCCCCGCCATGGTTTCATAAAAAAACCAGGCATCGTTGTTGTGAGATTCCTTCCACCAATAGCACCAGGATTATCCGGTGAGGAATTTATGAATCAGCTCAATGATGTGTTTTGTGGGGAAGTGGAAAAGTTTAACAACAAATAGATAGGGATGGTCATAAAATGTCACTTGAAACAACAATTAATAGAATAAAAGATCGTTATGAGTTACTGAAAAAGCAAATGCTGGAAAAGATCGAAGATTCTGAAAGTTTCATAAAATTATCGAAAGAATTTGCGAATCTTGAGGATTTTGTCGGAGTTATAGGCAAGTATAGGCAGGCCCAGCGGGAGCTATCGGAGCTTGGGAAAGCAATTGACGATTCTTCGACAGAGGCAGATTTTAGAGAACTAGCGGCAGCCGAAATAGAAAAGCTAAAAATGTTAATTTCTCAACTGGAAAAAGAGATAAAGGTGCTGCTAATTCCCAGGGATATTAGTGATGAAAAGAATGCCATTATTGAAATCAGAGCCGGGACAGGCGGAGATGAGGCGGGTCTGTTTGCGGCCGATCTTTTTAGAATGTACCAAAAGTATGCGGAATTTCACGGCTGGAGATTTGAAATCATGTACTGTCAAGAATCTGGCATAGGAAGCCTCAAGGAAGCTGCAGCCAGCATTTCCGGAAAGGGAGTTTTTTCCTATCTAAAATTTGAATCTGGAGTGCATAGGGTCCAACGAGTTCCTGTGACAGAGTCCAGTGGGCGTATTCATACATCCACTGCTACGGTTGCGGTTCTACCAGAGGCTGAAGAGGTAGACATCAGAATTGATGAAACGGAACTGAAGATTGACGTGATGAGAGCTTCCGGAGCCGGCGGACAACATGTTAATAAGACGGAAAGCGCCGTTCGAATAACCCACATACCTACTGGCATTGTGGTGGTTCAGCAGGATGAACGTTCCCAGCACATGAATCGTCTGAAGGCCATGAAAATCCTGCGATCTAGACTCTACGAGCTGGAAAGACAAAAGCTGCATGCGGAGAGGGCTGATAATCGTCGTCTTCAGATAGGCAGCGGAGATCGATCAGAGCGTGTCCGTACTTACAATTATCCGCAGGGCAGAGTTTCTGATCATAGAATCTGTTTGACTCTCTATAAACTGCCGCAAATAATGCAGGGAGAAGGGCTCGACGAAATTATTCGTGCTCTTATAGAGTTCGATCAGGAGGAGCAGATAGCTAATTTTCACGAAGAGGACTAGCGTGCGCTTCGTCCGTGCAATTATCGCTGAATACGGCAGAAATGGCGAATCCATGAGAAATCTGCATAGGATTTTGGCAAAGGTAAAGGGCGTCGCCTATGAGCAAATAGTTTTCGGTTCGGCTGATATATTCCTGACTGACGAAGAAGAAGCGGTATTTCGTGGCATCTTGGACCGTCTTGAGAAAAATGAGCCTCTATCCAAGATATTAAATTGCAGATGCTTCTGGAATCACGAGTTTTTTGTAAACAGCCATGTTCTTGATCCGCGTCAGGAAACTGAGCTGATTGTGGAAATGGTTCTCGAGCGATTTGACAGAAAATCTTCCATAAATTTCCTGGATCTTGGAACCGGCAGCGGCTGCCTTTTGCTGAGTCTTTTAACAGAATATGTGCATTCACATGGTTTAGGCATAGACGTCAGCTCCAGAGCGATAGAAGTCGCAAAATATAATAAGAATAGATTGCAAATACCAAGCGCCAATTTCATGACGACCGACTGGAAAGATTTTGAGACAAAGGAAAAATTCGACGTCATTATCTCCAATCCACCATACATAAAAACGGACCATATCGCACTTCTAGACGAATGCGTGAAAAATTACGATCCATTGCTGGCGTTGGACGGAGGCATGTCAGGGCTGGATTCCTACCATTTCATTTCTGCCAGAGTAAACAAATGGATGAGACCCGGAGGTTTAATTTTCCTGGAGATAGGCTATAATCAGACCGAAGAGGTCTCCAGAATTCTGCTGGATAACAACTTGATAATACTGGAAATTCGAAAGGATCTGAATGGCATAGCACGGGTCATTCTCGTTAGCGTCTCATACCCGATCCCATTATTAAATATCTAAATAGTTATTATTGCATAATTGGGCAATTGTGGAGTCTTGGAGACAATTAAGGAAGGTTTGTGTGGATTCTTCTATTTTTTCTAACGACTCGAATACTCTATTATGCAGAACATTTCGCTTCAGATATTGCCAAAACCTCTCCACCGAATTCAACTCCAGTGAGTAGGGCGACAGAAGAAAAATGTCTATATATTGGCGAGGACTTTCAGGGCCTGAGATTTGTGCCAACCGGCCCCGTCCATGATGATCGCTATTTTTTTGTTTTGATAATTTCTCAAAAGAATTTCTAGAAATGCATTCATGTTTTCGGTGTTAACATTAGGAAAACTCACGTTGAAATTTGATCCATTCTTTGCGGACACAGCTCCGTAAACATAAAATGCTTTGTAGCCGATTTTAACTTTTACCGGAGTTCATTTACCTTTGGGAAACCATCCATAGCCGATTTTTGTGTGGGTTCCGAATCTTACTTCATCGAAAAATAAAACGTCATCACAATCCTTTTTTTCAACTCTCGGTTGATGTTTTTTTAAAAGTCTCCACCTTTTCTGAGTCCTGCTTATAATGCTGCGGCCGAGGAGTTATGTAGGAATATTTCAGCTTCTGAATTTCACGGTGCATACTGCTGCGACTTATCTTTTTTCCGCAAATTTCCTGCGCTTTTCGCACCAAAAAATTAATCGTAACTTGTGAATTTTCATCAATAATTCCACGAATAATCGCTCTGTCCGAGTCGTTTAATATGCTTTTCCGATGACTGCCAGGCGGCGCTTTCAGCTGCTCAATGCGACTCTCGCTGAAGCGTCTGATCCAACTGCGCAGGGTCATGTGCGTAACATTAAAAACCTTCGCCACTTCCGTAATCCCGTAACTGCAAGCTGCTATTATGGCCTCTAACTTCCTGCATACAAGAGCATTGGCTCCAAATTTCTTCAACTCCGACTTCGCCTCCTTCGATAATCCTTCACTTAACAATACTGACTTCCTCGACATCCTATACCTCTTTATTATTACGCTTTAGTATAGCAATAACGACAAATCACCGCAAAATATTATCGCTATTTAATAACGGGATTTGGCATTAGATATCCGCATAATTAGCCATGTTTGATGATAATTTTTTCGTGTTTTATAGCTATTTTGTCCAAAAAATGGCATCAATGGATTTTTTTCCCTGCAATCTTGACCTTTTTTTGTTTCTGGGTATAATCTCCTTTGCAATACGGGGCGAGGGTTTTTTCAGTCCCGATTCTTTTTTTTGTTTTTCTTGTCACAATTTATACCCGAAATATGGAATGGAGGAAAAAATGAAAACATCCAACAGGGCAATATTATTGATGCTTGGCGAAGTACTTTCAGCGGCTCAACTTATTTCTAACAGTGTAAGTGGTATGATGCCGGCAAGAACGCGATCCTTCGTGAATGTAAGATTGGAGAGGAATCCTGAGGCCAAAAAGAGTTTGCCCCAGTTTACTCAGGAGATAATCGACTACTGTACGGAGAATCGCTTCCATCTCGACAGGTCAATTCTTTTGAATCCAGAACTAATTTCTGCGCTTCTTGGGCTTGGGAATAGATTAGGTTTTCGGGCTTTTGCCGCAAACCCCAATCTGTTGCTGGTGGATGTGTCATGGCCAGTCATAAGGGAATACGCAACAGCTGTTGCAGGCAACATATGCGACAAGCGGAAAAGGGATGCATTGGCAGCGTTGTTGAATACATGCTCCGCCTATGATGCACCTGCCCAAGCTTCAGATCGTGCAGATTATCGGCGCTCAAAATTAAGCGAGTATCCTGCCGCAATCAAGGAACTAACAGCCGATTTGTGCAACGGCAATAATAGGTTGTTTAATCTGGAAGGTCTGCCCCCGCCGTACGCTGAATTGTTTAAAGACAGATTAGGGGAGATGTGCTCTAATTGGACTGGTTGGCAACGAGTTATGACTATGAGAATATTGCAAATCTTGAATAACACGGAATATGCGTTTATTCCCGGTAAGGATGGGCCAATACAAATTCTAAAAATTCCTAACGAAACCAGAATATCCCGGCAGGAAGATATTGCACGTCTCTTGAGGGGCCAAGGCAGCAGTGGTGAAGGTCGTGTGTGCTCTCACTGTAATTCCGAGAATCTATCTGTGGTGTTAAGCGAAGAGTACTTGGAAAGGCCGACTTCCGTAGTTTTTCACGAACTTACTCATGCCAGTCACTATATGATGATGCCAGATATAGAGTCTGTGCAACTGCCTTTTGTCCAGGCTGTACTGCAAGATAAATTTTATCGTTGCCTGTTTTTCCCTCAGCTGAAGGAAGAGAGAATGTGTGTTATTGTCAGATCAATCCAGGGAAATATATCTCGCGATTATGTGCAGAACATGATAGGCAAAATGAATGACGACACTAACAATGATCCAGACAAGAGGGGTCTGTGTGGAATATTTCGGCTTTTGATTGTGAACGGTTTTGCGTCCATTGTTTTTGGCGATCAACCTCAAGCTAGCAAAAAAATACCTGATATTTTAACCCCCGAATTAATAGCCAGAACAATATACGTTTATTGTGCGTTTTTTCGGGATCCGGTAGAAAAACTGTTGACCTCATACGACGAGAAGGCAAAATTTACATGGCACAGCTGTGAAGAAATATTTACTATATTGGGAATGGTTCCCGTTTATTTCGATCCTTCTGGAAGAACAGTTGCATTGCTTGACCGACAAAGTGAGTTTGTATATAAATTGAGGGAAAAAGCATCGGATGTCTATTATAGTTCAGAAAAGGAAGCCCAGGTGTATAACCATCATTCTCACCTGTGGTCGGGTGACCCAAAATGGTTTTCTGCTTCTATTGGTGCTGTATTAAGTTCGATAGGGGTGGGTTTGCCTAGTCAGAGTTTTCACACATCATTGTTGTCCTTCCTATTTCCCTGGCTGAAAAGTCCAACTGTGCCGTGTAAAGGTGGGGACGCCTATCCTCGGGATTTAGTTTACGCGGATGATAGCCAACCCGGCCCTGTTCGCCTTGACAAATTACCGAATGATTGGATAGTGTCATTCTTCGATTCAGAAAAAGACGAGCTGCGCCGTGAGCTAGGCAACGGAGCGCATATCCCTGCCAGTAAGCACCTTGAACCCTTCCTGCGTGCTTTAGCTGTAGAAAAGATCTTTACTCAGGAGAGTTTAAAGGAGATAATACGCATCATAGCCACTGAGCCTAGGTATGTCGGCATGCTGTTGTGGAAATTGGATAGTTTGTTGAACACCGGAATGACGCCATCTATGATCGCGACTATTGTCCAACGAATGCCAGATATGGGCCAATGGGTAGACGTCGCTCAGGTGCCCAATATTCACGTGATTGTTAGTGCAGTTAAAGCAAACCAGGCAAGCATTGACGGATACGATAGAGAAGAATACAGTGTACATCTAGCAAACATTCAACGTTACTTTGTCAATCCTGCATTATTGCATGAAGTCGCCAAGACCAAACCAATCGTTCAACGTGCAGTTACTTTTCTGGCAAAATCAGCAGAAATTATAGCGAGGCACGGATTAACTCATGCTGATCCAGAGACGACTACGCCGCTTCACGTGGCCGTGGAACAAGGCTGTGTTGGCGCAGTTAAAGAAATTGTCCATTGGGCAAACACCTATAACGTTGGTATAAACACAATAGCAACAGTGCTTGGTGGCTTGTCCAGTTCTCCTCTTGGATTGGCTGTTATGCTCGATAACGCCGAGATCGTCAGCGAATTGCTGGAAAACAAACGTGTAGACTGCAACAGCCCAACAGGTAGTAGTGAGGTATATAATAACACACCATTATTTTTCGTGAAATCTACGGCTATAGCAAAACTGTTGATACAAAAAGGAGCCCCCATTGATCACAGAAACGCAGTCCAACGAACACCTTTATTTCTGGCGGCGCAATTAGCTAAAGAGACAGGGGTGGTCGAGGCACTAGTTAATGCTAGAGCAGATGTAAATGCTAAAGAAAACCATGGCCTAACCCCGCTTCATTTTGCACAGACAGCTGAGGTTGTCCATGTGCTAGTTAATGCTGGAGCAGGTGTAAATGCTATAGACAACGACTGCAAAACCCCACTTCATTTTGCACGGACACCCGAGGTTGTCCGGGCACTAGTTAATGCTGGAGCAGGTGTAAACGCTAAAGACAACGACGGCAAAACCCCACTTTTTTATGCACCGACACCCGAGGTTGTCCAGGTGCTAGTTAATGCTGGAGCAGGTGTAAACGCTATAGACGACTACGGCAAAACCCCGCTTCATTATGCGAAAAGAGCTGCGGTGGCCCAGGCTCTGCTTGATAAGGGAGCAAGGGTAAATACTGCAAGCAAAGACGGCAAAACCCCACTTTTTTATGCACCGACACCCGAGGTTGTCTTGGCACTAGTTAATGCTGGAGCAGGTGTAAATGCTAAAGACAACGACGTCAAAACCCCACTTCATTTTGCACGGACACCCGAGGTTGTCCGGGCACTAGTTAATGCTAGAGCAGATGTAAACGCTATAGACAAGTACGGCAAAACCCCACTTGATTTAGCAACAAATCGCAGCGTGATCGCTGAACTACAGAAACTAGGGGCAAAGAGACAGTAAGATTTAGCTGCGAAAGACGACAAAGAAGGGGATTGCTCTATAAAGATAGCAACCGTTGAAAGAAGACTCTGCAATTTCTGGAAAATCTATTGCCACCATGCATGATTCACAGAGATAATTTCAATGAAATAATGTGACATTCTTGCGTTCTGGAGTTTGGAAAAAACCATAACCATGTTCGATAATAATTTTTCGTGCCTTGGAGCATCTCAAACTTGAAAGTCAAAAATTGGCAAAAACTAATAAACGAACATGGTTCATGAAACAAAGAGAAAAAGAGAGATTGCGAGCCCGTTTGAAGTGGGTGAGTTTATACGAAAGTACAAAAAACTCTAGTGTGCCGCAGGTGTGGAATTTCGCGCCCAACGCTTCGAAAATGGCTGAAACGCTATGCAATTGCAAGATTCCAGGAGAACGGGTTCAAATTGACGTTTGCAAAATCGCCGCAGGAATTTATCAATATACCGCCATCGACGATTGTACTCGCTATAAAGTATTGGCCATTTATAACCGTCGCACAGCTAAAAATACGCTGGATTTCATAGAAAATCAGGTTTTTTTATCACATGCCTTTTCCAGTTCAACGAAATAAACGATCATCCGCAGCAAGCCGCGGGGAATATATACCTAAATAGAGATTTAACAGCTACAAAACCACTGTTTCGCCTCAAATTTGAGGCACGAATCACGCTACCCAATCATGGTCTCATGTCCTCTTCCGTATGGGCTGTTTTTTTGGGGGGGTTTTACGTTGTCTGACAGGCGGCCTTTTTTCATCGTCGTCGTCTGCCCCTTCGTCGTCATCGTCGTTTGCATCTTTTTCTTCATCATTATCGTGTGATTCTTCTTCCCCGCTATCTTCTCCGTCGCCACCTGCCTCCGTGTCTTCGTCGTTATCTGCAGCTTCTCCACCGCCGCCTTCTTCATCTTCGCCACTGCCAGATCCTGAATTTCCACGGCTGCTTTGTTGTGGACCTCCTACAGTGAGTCGTCGCCTAAATTTAGTGACAGTGGCTTGTGGCATAAGCCCTCCTTCCTTAGTAAGGACGGGAAAAATCAGATTTATAATCTCAATAAAACAGGTTAGATCTGTCAACACAGATTCAGTACTCGGTGGATTGTCGTCACCTGCTAGATTTGTGAGGTGATCCTGTAATTCACCAATAAGATGCCCCGTCTTGTCGGCCTGGGGTTGTATTTTTTTTACCCAGGCCCGCAAATCTTTCTGGAACTGTGTAGGAACAGAGTACACTGCCAGTGTCTGCAGCGCGACATTAAACATCAATTTTAGCAAAACATTCATCACCATAATTTCAGGACTGTACAGACTTTTCATTGATTTATTCTTCTTTTCATCTGCCGCATCCTTCTTTGCCTGAGTTTTCTCATTATCCTTTTTTTCCAGATCAGCTGCAAATTTATCTCCGTCTATGGCGGCTTTTGCCAGCGCTCCCAAATTACTGCTCAGGTAATTAAATATGAAAACCAACTCTTTGGTTAATGTCCTTAGCACATATAAAGCTACTAGACTGGTATCGTCATCGGTGCTGGAGGTGCTTCCTCCCTTATCAACGAACGCCTGAATTTTCGTGCTAAAACTTTGTAATGAAGTTGCTAATTGCTTTGCTGTCTGGGCTGCCGTATTAACTGCGTCCGCGTGGGGATTCTTGGGTTTTCTGGAAAATAACGTAAAGGCTTGTGAATACATTATTGCTGCACTGCAAATGAAAAAAACAAACGCTATTATCCGCATTTACCCTGTCCTAATTCCATAAACTTCTCTGGTTATAGATGAAAAAGATTAATTTTTTGCCAATTTTGTTAAATCATTTGTTTTTGTGGAAACTATAAGCCGGATTCTGTAAAACATTTAAAATGTTCTGGCAGCCATTCATCTTGCATCTGCGTCACCGCAGACGTCCAGCGATCCACCCGAATAACATAGCCTGGAGGTTGCGTTATTCTTATTTGACCTTGCTCCAAGTGGGGTTTGCCATGCCGTTTCCGTTACCAGTCACGCGGTGAGCTCTTACCTCGCCATTTCACCATTGCCCGAAGGCTGTTTGTTTTCTGTTGCACTTTCCCTAACACCATCTGGTGCCGTCAGACGTTATCTGACACTTATCCTCCATGGAGTCCGGACTTTCCTCTATTTCCTCAGAGGAAACAGCGACTACCCATTTCCACAAAAACTATTGATGGTACCATAAAAATGTGAGAGAGTATACAAATCAGAGGTAGTTTTAGTTGATGGATTCGTTGACGCAGTTAAAAAAAGTCAGAGAAGACAGACAATTGACACTTCATGATGTGTCAGACGTTCTGAGGATCAGCGTAGAATACCTGGACGCCCTTGAAAGGAAAGATTATGGGAAATTACCGGAACGGGTTTATACAATTGGATTTCTGCGAAACTATGCCAATTACCTAGATCTGAATTCGGAGGATCTGGTCAGACAATTTAGAAGCGCAATGAAAGGAGAAAATGAATCCCTCGGCCCTGAAGATGTCTCAAAATCTTCTTTTGTTGCTAACTTGCGAGGAAAATTTTGGTGGGCAAAGCTGTTGCGTTGCTCAGAGCGTATCGTCCAGGCGGAGATCATGTACTTCGTCTTGATCGTGGTGTTGCTGATTCTGGCTATCGATTTCTTGCTGGGACACTGACTACAAGAATCCCAGAAAATCAGAGGGGACCTAGGTCACGAAAAAGGTCATTTTCCATCATTTTTGGCATCTGTAAAAAATGATCAAGAACGTGACAATCCCCGAAAGGATGAAGCTCAGTACAAATCCGACCATCAATATGTAATCCCGGTGAATATAGCCATGGAGGATTGTAAATATCTGCACGACGTTAAAACCAGCAAAAGTGGTCAGAGAAAGCCCTTCTGCATTTTTGGCTCGATATACATGCAGTGCCTGAGGGACAAACAAAACCGCATTGATGAACATTCCCAGGCCGAAAACAAACTCGACAAAAAACTCTAGCCATTCGCCTACTTCATACAACAACTAGCACACCTCCCGCAACCTATGATACATTCGCCGCCTATTGAATTGCAAATACTATTACAGAAAACTTTTACCACCCGACGCATTCTGAGAACATCCGCAGAGCTATGGGAAAAAGTAAGATAAAATAATTTTAGACATCTTATCATGATGTGAGGTTTACAAACCATGTTCGATAATAATTTCCGTGCCTTGGAGCATCTCAAACTTGAGAGTCAAAAATTGGTAAAAACTAATAAACGAACATGGTTAAATTCTATCGTCTGGTTTGCTTTCTATACCAGCGACGGAAACAATCCTTTCATTTGGAGAATCTCGCGTTTCAGACTTTTCAGAAGAGAATCTGGAACGAGTTCTTTCGTGAATTGTTTGCCTCAGTTAATTTCTGCGAATCAGGACGGTTACGAAATTTCGGCAAATTCTGAAGCCGATTCCGTACATGTTGCAGTTAATGCTTTTGATGAGAATGCAGATACCAAGTGGGCAACGCAAGCCGGAGATCATCTCAAAATGTTGGGACTGTCCAATTAATATAGATTAAACTTTTCATAGGCAAGCAATGTTATGGAAAGCCTGAGCATTTCCTTTGATTTTGAGTAGCATTTGGTTTTTCGATGTAGCTGCGCAAGGTA
>JAIROP010000023.1 GCA_031257475.1 Holosporaceae bacterium | reverse complement strand
CATCGAATACTGCGGAACCCTGGAAAATCACGCCTTCGAACTATTTCTTAGCATAGAGGGAATCGATCACAGCAAAATCAGGGCCTACACGCCGCAGACAAATGGCATCTGCGAAAAATTCCATAAAACCATGAAGAACGAATTCTACGACTCTGCGTTGCGAAAAAAAATTACACTTCGCTGGAAGAGCTGCAAACGGACGTCGACTCCCGGTTGCGACATTACAACCAGGAACGTCCTCATTCGGGAAAATACTGCTTGGGTAAGACTCCTATGCAATCTTTTAACGAAAACAAATGCACTGCCATTGATAAATCTAATCAATTGGCATACCATAAAAACGCTTCCGACAATCGTTACTTATATGACAATTCGGATACATAAAAATATGTCGCTGTCAGATTAAATCTTGTTCAGTACACAAGCAGCGGCCTTGACAAGTACCATCATTAATCGTGTTCGTTTATTAGTTTTTGCCAATTTTTGACTCTCAAGTTTGGGATGCTCCAAGGCACGAAAAAATATTATCGAACTATGAAATTATCCTGATGGTTTTCGGTATTCCATAATCATTATTCATAAAAACAGGGCTATTGGTTACGTCAGGCTGAACCGCCGCCCCCCCCCAGTTTTCCGGCAAATTTTAAATAAAAGTTTGTATAATTTTCCTTGTTTGTGCTTCGTTTTTATGTTGATAATGGGAAATTGATTGTGCGGAGTAACGGTTTTCAAATGAAAACTTGGTCTAGGATAGATTTGGCAGGCCTATTGCTGGCGCTTTTGGGGATAGCCTCACTGTTTTTCTCGAATTCTAGCTGGCTAACAGCTATTTCTGCGCTGATGGCTGCGATTCTTCTTCTGCATAGTGTGTACAACGCCAGATTTAGCGTGGTCAGGTATAGGGAGACGCTATGCCACTACCAGGCAGTACTGTCATCCGCTGGAAATGGATGGATTGCCTGGAATATCGAAGACGAATACGTGGGAACTTCGAAAAAACTGAGGACGTTATTCGGCATAAAGCAAAGCACGGCCATATATATGGGGGATATTCTATCGGCGGTGGATCAAAAGGACGCCGAGGAACTTTCCCTCAATTTTAATAAACTCAAAAAACAGGGAAGAAACTTTACACAATCAGTAAAAACTCTGGTGGATGGACGCAAAATAGACATTGATGGCGCACGTATGATCGTAAATGATATCACAACAGTACTGCTTTGGTGCACTGATATCACCAAATCTGCCAGCATGATAGGATCTCTGGAACAGAAATTGATCACCACGCAACAAAGGCTGAATCAGTTGAGTGAGGTCCTTGACACTCTGCCAATGCCAGTGTGGTGTCGCGCCAGGGATCTGAAAATAACCTACTGTAACAAAGCCTATGCCGACCATCTGGGGATGGGCGTTGAAAAAGTCCTCCTGCACAACACGCCACTGGTGGCTGGTAACCTGTTTGGTCAGGGGCATTCCCTGGCTGAAAATGCACAAAAGACCCATCGCGAGCAATCTATATCCCAATTTATTAAAGTCGGAGGAAATAAAAAAAAGGTATCGATGCACGAGTGCCCGGTTTCTTTGGAAAATTTTGTCGGATATGCCAGTGATACTACGGAGGAAGAAGCTCTTGCAGTCAGTCTGGAGCGGATCATAACCGCCAATCGTGAGGTTTTAGAAAATTTATCCACTGCAATCGTAATATTTGGGGAAAACACCAGGGTAACTTTCTTCAACAGCGCATATCAGTATTTGATGAAGTTGGAATCCGGGTGGTTGCATTCAAAACCGACCTATGGGGAGGTATTGGATGAACTTAGAAATAACAGACAACTGACTGAACAGGCGGATTATCAAGCGTTTAAAAAGGCTCAGCTGTCCATGTTTACATCCCTGACCGTCACCACCCAGGAACTGATACATTTGCCCAGCGGCAAGACTCTACGCCTCATGATTAGCCCGTATCCACTGGGTGGACTGTTGTTTGTGTATGAAGATGTGTCCGATTCCCTGGCGCTGCAGAGACAAAATAATACCCTTCTCGCCGTACAAAGAGAGACTATCAATAATCTGCATGAAGGAATAATGGTCTATGGCAGTGACAATCGTCTCAAAATCATCAATGCTTCCATGATGAAAATGTGGAAGCTGAATGAACTGGCGTTGGATCTTAAGGGGAAGCACATTTCGGAATTATTGGATTGGGTGAAAGATGAACTGGACTACGGCCATCGCTGGGAAGAATTTCGGGAGAATGCCATCAGTAATTTGACCGATAGAATTACCAAGACTGGCATATTAACCAAAAAGGACGGTTCCTCCATCCTCTTTTCCTATATTCCACTGCCGGATGGGGCCCATATGCACAGCTTCACCGACATAACCGATACCTGCATGGTGGAAAAAGCCATAATAGACAAAAACCAAGCGCTGAAGGCGGCTCAGGAATTGCGCTCTGAGTTTGTCACTGGAATTTCGATTGAACTCAAGGAGCCGTTGAACGTCCTCATCGGTTTTACCGAACTGCTATTTCACCAATATTTTGGTTCATTGAACGAAAGGCAGTTGGAATATTGCCAATGCGTATTGAGCGCATCACACCAGTTGCATAAACTTGTCATGGATCTTCAGGAAATGGTTTCCATAGATATTGATCCACCTCATTTGGAGATTTCTAGCTTTTCCATTGGGGAGGCAATCGGAGAGGTGATTCACAGCCTAGAGAAAAGGATCAGTGAGAAGAACCTAAGTGTGGTAAAGAATTATTCTGCCATGGGGATGGAATTCCTGGGCGACAAGATTCGTATCAAACAAGCCATATACAATATACTTACCAATGCCATCCACAGAACCACTCCCAATGGGAGGATAGATGTCATAGTCTTGGAGGATGACCATCATCTGAAAATTGTCATCAAGGATGATGGAGTAGGAATTTATTTTGAGGAGACTAAAAAAGTCTTCCGGCGAACGAAAAATCATTCCAGAAATGAAGAAAATGTCGGTATTAGTATGCCATTCGTGAGATCATTGATAGAATTGCACGGCGGAACGCTAAGTATTTCCTCGGATGTGAGAGGTGGAACTTGTATTGTATGCACCCTTCCAATCTCGTCAAAAAGCAATTGTGGGTCCGTCGATACTTGTGCCAACACTGGTATAACTCTGCCGGCTGCTGTCAATTTCAATTCCTGATGTACTGGACAAGATTTAATCTGACAGACATGTATTTTTAGTCTCCCGAATTGTCAAGTAATGAGTGTCGGAAGCATTTTTATGGTAGGATTTGCCCTATAAAGATACCGGTGAATTTTTGTTGATAAGCAATAGAATGGACAATTGCAACATTTCCTTTGATTTTGAGTAGCATTTAGTTTTTCGATGCAGTCTAGCAAGG
>JAIROP010000035.1 GCA_031257475.1 Holosporaceae bacterium | reverse complement strand
CAGGTGGCGGATGAGCTGAACAGGCAAAAATATCGGACAAAAGCCAGCAAAACCAAGGGTGGAAAAATGTTTGATCCCAATTATGTCCGGAAAGTGTTGAAAGACATACAATACAAAGGTTTAGTCAGGCACAAGGAAAACATATACAGGGGCGAGCATGAGGCCATCATAGATGAAGCAACCTGGGATAGTGCTCAAAAAATCTTTGTACCAAACGCCGATCATTCTCAGAGATACGCAACTCGCTCTCCGGCAATGCTTAAAGGCTTGCTCGGATGCGGAGTTTGCGGAAGCGGTATGACTCCAACTTCCAGTAACAACCACGGATTGACATACCGTTATTACGCCTGCAACAACCATCTTAAAACCAGGAGTTGTTATTCACAGATGAAAATAGTTCCGGCAGACGAAATCGAAAAACGAGTCGTAGAAGAGGTTTTGAAAAAAATACGCACTGCTGAAATAATCATGCATGTTTATGATCTGAACAAAAGTGTCGGAAAATTATCCCGGGATGATATAAAAATGCTGATTGACAATGTTTTCGAAGTCTGGAATTCCCTCTGCCCGAATGAACAGCGGAAAATCGTGCGCATGTTGATTCTAAACGTTGATCTTTACGAATCACACATGGATCTGGAGATTAATCTGGAAGGATTCAACAAATTGCTACTGGAGTTTAGTGAAAATGCTTGAAATATCAGAAAACACAGAACCATTGGTTCAAAAAGTGAAAATACCCTTCAGGATCGTAAAAAGAGGGAAGCACAAACCGCATATCATCAAGCCGAATAACTCGGTGGACGAGAAAATCATGGACGACGCGCTGGTTCAGGCTCTCGGCAAGGCAAAACTGTGGGAAAACGAACTGATGGCCGGTGACGTTGATTTGGAAGAATTCTGCCGGAAAAAGAAACTTACGCCCAAATATGTCCTTAAAGTCCTGCGCCTCAACAGCCTCAGCCCGAGCATAAAAACCGCCATCATGAACGGCCTGCAACCGAAAACACTGGTGCTCAAGGATCTGCTGAGAAAACCGTTCCCTCCGATCTGGGAGGATCAGAAGAGGATGTAATTACTTCTTTTTTAGGGAATTGACTTCCTCTACCGAAAGACCTGATAATTTAGCCGCCTGTTCCACAGTTAATCCCATATCTAGAGCTCCTAAGGCGGTTTCTCGGGCTTTGAGAGCGATACCTTCAGCCTTACCTTCAGCTTTTCCTCTCTCCTCACCGATGGCGATGCCTCTCTTCTCAGCCTTTCTCATATTAAAATTCATCTCATTTATGTAGGCATTTTTCGTTTTTAGCCATGCATCATATTGCTGCCTTGTTTTTGGATCATGGCTCAAAAAATTCACACTGTGCATCGCTTTTTTTACCTCCTCTATTGCTAAAAACTCCTCCGGAATTTTATCCGGCTCCTTGAACATCCACATCCAGGCGCAAAATTCACGGCTTTGCTCCTTCATAACTTCGTTTAAATCGACCTTTTCCAATTCCACAATTATTGTGCGAGTTCCGGCTTCGGCATCTTTCATGGCATCCTTCGGAGTTGCGAGAAACATCGGCCTGGCCTCATTCAGATAATACTCATTTCCGGTTGCGTCATACTTGGTAAACCAGATGATAATTTGGTCATGCAAATCATCGTAGGTCTGACCGGCTTTAAGATCACCTTTTGCCTGCTTTCCCTGGTAAACCCTTGTTCTTTTGATTAAATTTCCAGCATTTTTACACTGCATTTCAATATCAAGTAATATGCTATTGTCAGCTTCAACTTGGATGTCGAGAGCAACTCCTTTTCCACCTTTTATGTCTTTTATAATCCTGGGATTTAAGAACTTTATTTCGCGAATGTGAGGATTATTCTGCAGAACAGCATTCAGAAGGCTGATCAACTCATCCTTGCATTTTTCGTCGCCGAAAACGTGAGCAAAGGTGAAATCGCAGCAGAGATTCCTGAGACCGGTTTCAAACGTGATCTCATCGGACTCAATTTCTGCAAATTCTTCATCCTTCATCAAAATCTCCATAAACTCATCTTGAAGAGCAGTATATCACATTTTTGTGAAAAGCACCAATTCTTTCCGGTACAATTTTTGTTTTGCCAATTGGATCTTCTGCATTGACTATAATTACAATTAAGTATTCAAAAAACTTTTCCAAATTTTGCAATGTGACCGCCAGAAAGCAAATAATTCCCACTATTTTTTCCTATCTATGGTTGAAACGTAACATACATGTTATGTTATATACAGGAAACATAATCCATATGTTATGAATTGCTTAAATCTGTAACTGTATTGGCTCATTTTTCAGCCTAAACACAATCCGAAAAAGGTAATGTTACACTTCTCCAAATACCAGAAAGTTCGAACCCGTCCCGGGGGTACCAAGAGTGTCATTTTAAATTTGGTTTTCGTGAAAGTGTTCTGCGCCAATGGATAGCGGGAAATCGCTACGCAGAGAATAAATGCGTTTTTTGAAGCTACTGCCCAGCCATCGTCCAATTGACACGGTGATTTGACTTGAATAAAAAGCACCCGCCGTGCACACTCTCCCACAGACTTCCATGTTTTCATTATAGAGCAATTTCACCCCCCACACCTCTAGACAAAACCTCACTTGTCTCTCTCCATCTCTTAGTTTCTCTCCGCATTTCGGGCAATCGGAGATTATGGAGTGCTCGAGTTGAGGGGGCTGGGAAAGAAGATTGCGTTGGTGTTGGTGCGTTTTTGGTGTGTTTGGTTCGGAGAAAATATTGGAGAAGGCGTTAAAAATGCTCGAATTTGTGTTCCTCTTTGTATAACAGAATCGCTTTCCGTCTACTGCATGGAAATGCTAAAAATTCAAAGCCTAGATGCTTAAAAATACCGTAAACAAGCCGACTTTTTCACTGGAGGACGCTCTCACGAAGAGCTTTTCCCTCGGAATCAGGAATTTGGAGAGGAAGTGGATTGCTAAAATTCGCAATTATGGTACAATCCACTCGCAGCTTATGATCCTGTTCTCCAAAAAGCTGAACGGGAGAGCTGTGTGACATTTACGGTACCAATCATCACGCCCTTATCCGGTGTACCGCAAAATATTTGACTATCCAAAAATTTATTTTTCAATCTAGCTTTATTTGACCTAAATATCCGCCGTGTATTCGAGAAAAAGAAGATAACGATATATCGTCACCAGAAACAGCCTTTTCCCCAGCTTCTTTTCGGCGCAAAGCTTCTACCGCGTCTACACGAGACTCTATACGCTCCTTAAATAGTATAATATCCACTTCACTAGCATTCTTGCTATCAACTATGGTAAAACAATCCCGCTTTTTGGCACGAACATCACGTAAACTGGCATCCATTCGCCTTGCCTCTACACTTAGACAACTCCAATCGTAAATGCTCTGATTCAGCGACTTTTCTTTCGTATAGACATCTTCAGTAAAAGGCATATGTGAGAATGCAATCTCACTTGCTTTTGAACCATTGTACGAAGGCGTTAACGACTTAAACAATTTATTAAAAAATCCCATAGCATCGCAATCGTTGATTCCACCAATGCATATTACACAAGTACAGAATAATATATTCTTCATCATCTATTTCCTTACTTCAGTTTAATCCAAAACACTACCCTATATTTGATTATAGTATATTTATTAGTTTTTTCAAGGAGAAATGGCTCCATTTTTCACAAATGTCCAATTGCCAGCAGCGTTAATAACGATGGCGGACATCGTTGTAAAGGCAACGTTGTGGGCTAAAACAATAACATTCAGAGATCCGACATCATGTATAATAATGGAACCACCGTATCGCATATAAACTCTAGGTCTTCTTTGTGCGATATTCTGATAATTCAGCGCACAACGAAATAAATTTTCAGAAAGATCATCACCATTCAAAAAATTGTTAATAGGGTTTCCATCTAATCCATTTATACCAGGAGTAACCCCAAGTATCGTTCTCATATCCTCTATAGCGACACGTTGATTGTCTTGGTTCCAAGTATTATTTATGGTATTGGGATTGACGCCTCCAAAGTAATAATTTAAAATAGGGTTGTTCAAGTTGGCGGAAAGGTCGTGCGGATTTTCTACGTTCATGCGCACTGTATCTCTTAGACAATGATACCAGTGTAACATCTCATGAAACATTGCTATACATAGCTCTCGTTTTTTTAATGCTGTTCTATTACGATCTATAACAGTGGGAATTGGAGAGTTGTTGTTGTCTGCAAATTCTATTCTCCCATCAGGGAAAAAATTCCATTCATTTCCATGTGTCCTTATAACAGAAATACGTCTACTCCTATTTCGTATAGCTGATGGACGTATTCCAAGTGTAACTTCAGCAATTCCATCTCCTGTATTATCAATTCTCCTAATCTCAATTAACAAGCGATATAGTAATATACGACCAACGGGATTTGCAGCAACCTGACGAAAAAGATTCCAAAAATTGTCGTGATAATCATAGGAACACGATCTGCAACACCCTACATGAGTCATACTAGCATCTAACAATATTATTTTTTGTCTTGGTTGGTTTCCACCTCCTGGCGGCGCATTACCAAATCCTGCCTTTATGTCTATACCACCTGCTTGATTAAAATTTACAGCATTAGCTCCGACCCCAATAGTGCTTGATCCACCAAACATTGCGACATACCATTCTATGATTCGTGGATCATTCACAGTGGCGCATGAATATTCCACAGCTTCTTGAGTTGTTGGTTGATGTCCGTCTTCTGGAAAGTAGATATTTGTATCACCAGCAACCGGTACAGCGGCAGCTACAGGATGAGCTACATGAAGATTGAGTGGAGCAAAATTTACATTTGCTACTGCCGCTATTCCACCATTGGGAATTACAGTAAAATACACATATATCCCATTGGGAGCCACAACTCCGGGAGGATTTGCATTAATTGCTGAGTCATTCCATTTCGGTTGAAATTGCGATGGAATACTCGTGCCTACTGTAGCTATCGTATCGAAATCCAACATACAATTTACCGGCTCAAAAAATATCACACATATCACGATCATCAATATTTTCTGCAAAAGCTTCATTTTTATTTCCAAAATCTATGTCTTGCATTTGATTATAAGGATAAAGGATTGACAAAAGGTTAAGATTGCTAAAGTTTGCAGAATATTTCCCTTAAATAGGATTAAACCACATTTCCTGTTCCTTCCAACTCGCTGGAAATCTGTAGTTCCTAATCTTCTCGACACTCAAATGTCCTGGCACCTCGCCATTCATAATCATATTCTTTATCCTCGGGCAGAGGTTGTTCATGGAAATTATTGATCTTACATATCTCGGCGAGATTTTATTAACCT
>JAIROP010000038.1 GCA_031257475.1 Holosporaceae bacterium | reverse complement strand
ATACCACTCTTCCTGAGCGCTTCGCTGCCACAAAATTTGCATATCATTATGAAAATCTCCATCTCTTAATACAAAACATAACATGTTATAACATGTAATATCTATATAGCGCAATCCCTTTAATATTGTTGCATTGATTCTTAAACAGTAATTATGGTAGACTCAGGAGGAGGAGATGTTAACCGGATTTTACAGCGCTCGTTTGTTTAGAGGCATCATAGGTTTCCGCAACATTACCAAGTTTTTGACCGTCTGGACCATAGGATGTCCACGCAATCGTTATGATCACGTAATTGAAAAAAACTGTAAGTAGGTCACCTTCCTGATGCATTTCGGTGACATGAACTGTTTCCAAGGTAACTTCCTGTATAGTAACCATCAGGCCTTTTATACTGACAACCCTCCTTAAAATCACTTTTTGGATTCTCTCTCCGGTGATCATATTGCCGAAAAGTATCGGCATTCCGTTGAAAACTCTCATTATTACTTGGACAGATCTCATTAGAGCTCCTCCGTCTCCAGAAATTTCTCCGATACCACTGGACACTTCTGGGCGCAAACCACCAAAAATTACACTGATAGCTGAAGTGCCTTTTCCATCTCCCATGGAACTGCTTGTTATACCTTCGATAATCACTATCCATAAAGGAGATTCATGATTAGCTCCCCTCTGATTTACTAGTGGTGGAGGCGTAGTAAGTTGTTTGAAATTACTCATATCTTTTCCCAACCCATTAGTATTGGCGCTCACACTGGTCCATCCACCCATTATTCAATCTCCTACAAAATTACATGCAACACACGAGTTCATTTACTTTTCACTGCGACATATTATTACCATAAATAAGTTAAAAATTTCCCAATTATTTTGCCGGCGGCGGTAAATTTGCCACCAATCTTATGGATGCGGTTAACTCCTCCAGCTGAAAGTGTGGTTGAAGGAATATGGTCGCCCTGTACGATCCCGGCTTCCCCGGGATATCGAATACATCTATTCGGGCTGCTCTCAGTGGAAATTTTGCTTTTAGATTTTGGTTGGCGCTATCATTTAGCAACACGTAGCTGGCGATCCAGTTGTTAAGATAGGTGGAAACATTATCCTTGGTCAGGAACGCTCCGATCTTATCTCGCATGATCGCTTTTATATAGTGGGCAAACCTGGACGCTGCCAGTAGATAGGGCAATCTGGTACTGAGGGAGGCGTTGGCATTGGCGTCGTCAAGATTATAGATCTTCGGTTTCTGTGTCGTTTGACCACCGAAAAATGCAGCAAAATCAGTTCCTTTACTGTGGCAAATCGCCAAAAATCCCATATCTGTCAATTCCTTCTCGCGCCTATCGGTGATGGCGATTTCCGTCGGACATTTCAGGGCAATGTCTCCATCGGTGGTTTTAAAGGTGTAGGCCGGAAGTCCCTCAACGAGTCCGCCTCCCTCAACTCCTCGAATAGCTGCCGGCCACTTATATAGGGAAACGGCATTGCCGATCCGTTGTCCAAGGACAAAGGCTGCATTTCCCCAACAAAATTGGGAATTATCATTGCCGTCGATGGATTCGACAAAATTCATGCCATCCACTGGAAGAGTATCTGGACCGTAGGGCAGCCGCATTAGCACCCGAGGCAAAACCAACGCCACATATCTGGAATCTTCGCTGTCCCGAAAGGACCGCCACTTGATCATTTCGGTGCTTTCGAAGATTTTAGATATGTCCCTTGGTCCAGCGAGGTGAGAAAAGCTCTCCATATCCAATATCCTCGGATGAGCCGCCCCTATAAATGGCGCATGAGCTGCAGCAGCAATGTTGGAAATTTTTTCCAGCAACAGAATATCCTGTGGATGACGAGTGAATTCATAGCCACCAACCAGACAGGAGTAAGGATGACCTCCGAATGTGCCATATTCCTCTTCGTATATTTTCTTGAATAGCTGGCTCTGATCGAATTCCACGGCGTTTTCCAGATCATCAAGCAAATCCTTTTTAGAGGCGTTCATCACCCTTATTTTCAGTTGAGTACTGGTTTCTGTGTTCATTATGAGGTAATGAAAGGCTCTCCAGGTGCCTTCAAGTTCCTGGAAAGACTGATTATGAAGGATTTCATTGATCTGAGTACTTAACCTAGAGTCCAAATCCACAATGACCCTTTCCACAAACAGCAGCGGGTTCTTAATTGAAATTACCTTGGCTTCTTCGACTTTCGCCAGTAGTTCCAATATCATTCCGCAGGCATATACCTCGGCGGATGGTTCACGAGCGAGTCTACCGCTTGTGAACATCTCTTTTAGTATTTCCCGAGTGGTCTTCGGAGTAGTTCCGGCAGCCCCGGCAGCTCTCGAAGTATCTGGAGCCGCGCCGCCAGCAGCCGGAGCGTCTGGTTTGGACGGAGTGGAGGCCGGAGTTTCCGCTCCGGTGGTGGTTGTAGCGAAATCAGCAGTAACTGTCTGCTTATTGGCTTTGAGAACAGTGTCTATCTGGGATTTTAGCGCTGCCTTGAGATCAGCATCCTTCACAAAATCAATCACGCACTGCTGCAGAGGATCATTTCCCTCCATTTTCACCAGTAGATCGTTCAGTTTTACGCGCGATGAATAAACCTTGTTTAGTTTAGGAACCTGTTTGGCAATGCTGACAGGGGCGAAATCGTCCATGTGTCTAAAAAATAGCTCAGCATTAAGATCCTCTGAGCCGTCCCCCAGCGTATCCTTCACCTGCAAGGCAAGTCTTGGATTCAGGGATACCATGAAATCAGGAAAATTATCTCGATCCACTTCCACAAATTTTCTTAGTTTGATTGGAGGCAATGCATCCACTGACATACCAGAGAAATCAGCCATAACCCCTATAATAAACGGCAACTCTTTCATAACTATGGCGTTGCCAATTTCTACATCGTAAGTAATTTGGACTCTCGGGGAACGGACTCTATCCAGCGTATGTTGTGTACTTTCAACCATCCTATATCTTCACCTTGACAAAAATATTGCTACTCACGCATCCGTGAAGTTTAAAACAAATTGATTTATGATGAGTTAATTTTATAAGAAACTAATTGGATCGATATCCACTTGTATTTTAATATTTTTTGGTACCTTCGAAGAAGAAATCCATCGTTTTATCGCGGAATTTAATAATTTGTTTTCTGGAGATCTCAGCAAAAATCTCCATCTTGTTCGTCCACGCAGCAGAAAAATCGGAGCAGGAGCTGGACCAAATACCTGTATCCACGGTGGCCGTGTTTTATATAAATTTTTGGCAATCTGCTCCGTTAGTGTCCTGTTAGTTCCAGAAATTATGATTGAAGCCAGCCTGGAGAATGGAGGCCAATCATCCTTTCTGCGGGATTCTATTTCCATTCTAAAAAAGTCGTTTGAATTTTCTGATTTGAGTGCAGAGTAAATAGAATGATTCGGGTTAAAAGTTTGTATATAAATATGCCCTGGTTTCTCTGCCCGTCCCGCTCGTCCAGCGACCTGATTTATTAGCTGGTAAGTTTTTTCAGACACCCGCAGATCGGTACTGCTAAGACCCAAATCACCATCTACCATGCCCACCATGGTAATATTCGGAAAGTGGTGCCCCTTAGCCAGTATCTGTGTTCCTATCACTATATCCACATTACCACTGGTTATTTTGTCAAATAGCTTTTCTATGCTTTTCCATGACGAAATTGTATCCGAAGAAGCCGCCTCTATACGGGCTGCTGGAATTTTCCGCTGCAGCTCTTCGAAAATCCTTTCAATACCCGGGCCGAAAGGTATAAGAGATCCTTCACCACCACAGCCCCGGCATTGGTTTGGCATGTTGATTTTATGGCAGCAGTGATGGCAAATTAACTTGTCCATGCCCTTGTGATAGGTCAACCAGGCGGTACAGTTGGGACAGGCTATTTTTTCCCCGCAGGATTTGCATAGAACCACAGGGGCATACCCACGCCTATTGAGATATATCAGACACTGCTCCCCGTTTGCCAAGGTAGATCTTATCTTGTCCAACAGTGGAGGAGAAATGAATCCATCGAATTTGTTTTGCCTCATATCTATAAGATCAATCAGTGGCATCTGGGATTGTCCAAATCTATTTTTCACCAATGCATAGCCATACTTTCCTCTTTGTGCATTTACATAACTTTCCAGAGAAGGGGTTGCAGAGGACAAGATTACTGGGATCTGCTGCAAATGTCCCCGTACAATGGACATATCCCTTGCGCTGTAGAATCCACCGTCTTCTTGCTTATAGGAGGAGTCATGTTCCTCATCCACAACGATTATTCCAAGGTTTGTGAAAGGAATGAAAAGAGCGGATCTGGCTCCTATGACTATGCATGGGCTGCCGGAAATGGCTTTAAACCACGCAGTTCTTCTGTTCTTGGGAGTTACCTGGGAATTCCAGATAAGGGGACCTATCCCGAAATATTTTTCTACGCGTTTGACTATTTGCTGGGTCAATGCAATTTCCGGGAATAAAACCAACGCTTGCCGCTGTTGCTTCAGAATATCCTGAATCATCGACAGATATATTTCCGTTTTTCCGGATCCGGTTACTCCATGCAGCAGAAAAGGCTTCTCAGCATTTTCTATGATTTTTTGCCTGGCTAGAACCTGATCCTGGTTTAGCACAATCTTTGGAAATGGGGACGAAAAAATAGCATCGTCCATTTTCCTGCTTGGGGAAGCGAAAACACTCTTTTCAGATAGCATCATTTTCAACACATTACCACATGGAATCAGCGTATAATCTGCAACCCACTTCAGGAAATCACAGTTGGATCGGCCAATGTTAAATTTTACAGGTTGGCAGGCTTCTTTTAATTTCCTGCTCGTTGTCTCTTCCTCATCTAAAACGACTCCGATGACGCTGCGGCGCCCAAAGGGAACCTCTAAAATGTCACCAACAGACAGGTCAGTATCGGAATAGTAAGAGTACCCATTATCAAACGGACCAACCGGAAGAACGCTAAATACTTTCATCTTTTAAAATCATAAAACCAACTTAAATCGAGTGATACCTGATCAATGGTATAGGACAATTGACTTAGGTTTTCAATTACCGATTAAGTAACAGCCCACAGAATGTTTACATCGATAAGCCCTGGGATCTGCGGATAAGCACCCTCTTTACCCTTCGTGGATCCGCCTCGGTTATGTCAAACTCCAACCCAGATGGGTGGATAAGAGTCTCTCCGCGGGTCGGCATTCGTCCGGCCAGTAGCATTGTGAGACCTCCCACTGTCTCCACATCTGAATCTTCGTTATTTCCCTTTGTCAAAGGTTTCAGCAAATCTATCTTCAGTAGATTTTCACACTCAATTATGGGCATTTTGGCATCGACAATCAGAGATCCATCCGGTCTTGTAATGATTTGTGGGAAGATTCGCTGATTCTGTTGAATCTCTCCGACAATTTCGGATGCAACATCATGCAAAGTCACCAATCCATCTATTCCTCCGAATTCATCTACCACAAGAGCCATGTGATTGACAGAGGCTCGAATCTCCACCAACAATTCCAGCAGCTGAATGCTGGGAACCACATATATTACCTCTCTGAGGAGTGGCTTTAAATTGAATGATTCAGGATTTTTGATATATGTGATGAAATCACGAACTCTCACTATGCCAACCACATCGTCCAAAGTATCTTTGTATATTGGAATCTGGGAGAAACTATTCTGGGAAAATATTTCTATGAAACCATCAAATGTTGTGTCAATTCTGGCTGCAACAATTTCAGCTCGCGGAACCATTATATCCTCTGCAGTAAGATCCCTTAGACCAATGACGTTGGAAACCAGGGCTAACTCACTGTTCTCCCCAGCATCCCTCTCATCAATAGTTTTACTATCGGACTCTATAAGATCCTCCAGCCTGTCTATCAGAGGAACGTCCTCCTCCTTTTTAAATAATTTAGATAGATAGCTCTTGATTTTTGACACCATAATTTCTCTTTCTACAAGTATGGATTACCTATTCCTAATTTTTGGAGAATTTTCACCTCCAGAGATTCCATCTGTTCCGCCTGCTGCTCACTCGAGTGATCATAGCGCAGTAAATGAAGCAGACTATGCACTATCAGATGTTTCAGATGATCGTAGAAAGATTTATTCTGACGCTGCGCCTCCTTTTCAACGGTTTCAAATGCCAGGGCGATACTTCCCAGGATGCAGGGGCGTCCGTCGTTCGATGGAGCAGTTGTCAGATCATCCGCTGGAAATGAAAGTACATTAGTGGATTTGTCCACTCCTAGATACGTTTTATTTAATGTTCTAATCTCTTTATCATCGCTGAATAGAAAACAAATCTCCACATTATCGGTCTTCAGTACAAGCTCATCAAAGACAGCACGGGCACAATCTGCCATCAGAGTTTTCACTTCTCTCTCGTTCCATGAATTACACTCCACAGTGATTTCTAAATTCATTATTCAAGCATGCCTACTAAACTATGGGACGCGACCTCTGTTATGCGCACCCTTGCCATATCCCCTACGAATGTAGTGTTAGCATAAACCGACACTGACTGTGAATACTCGCTGCGTCCCACAATCTGTTTTTTATGCTTTCCTTCTTTCGTGAACAGGACATTCAGCTGACTCCCTTCAAAGCTTTTGTTGAATTCTGTTTGCTGATCATTTAGTAGCTTCTGGAGAATTAGCAATCTCTCGGACTTGATCTTCTCTGGAATCTGATTGTCCATTTGCGCAGCAGCTGTTCCGGGACGTGGGCTGAATTTAAACGAGTAGGCCTGGGCATAACGGACTTTTTTCGCCAATTTCAGTGTTTGTTCAAAGTCCCAATCCGTTTCACCGGGAAATCCAACGATAAAATCTGACGAAAAAGCTATATCCGGACGGTAACTGCGCAGCAAATCGATACATCGTAGATATTCATCCTGCGTATATCCGCGGTTCATTTCTTTTAGTATGGAGTTGGATCCTGATTGTGCAGGCAGATGTAGGCTGGGCGCCAATATTTCAATTTCTCTGTGGGCTCTGGCGATGTCTTGATCCACGTATTTGGGATGCGATGTGATGTACCTCAGCCTTTTCAGTCCGTTGATGTTGGCTAACTCAAAAAGGAGGTGTGCCAGGCTAAATTTTTGCTTGTCGAAATTTCCCCCACTGTAGGAATTAACATTTTGACCAAGCAGCATGATTTCCCTTACACCGGAAGCCACAAGATTTCTCGCTTCTTCCAGTATATCAGAAACACTTCGCGAAAATTCGCGGCCTCTGGTGAAGGGAACTATGCAATAGGTGCAGCAATTGTTGCATCCCTCCTGAATCGTCAGATATTCAGATACGCTTTCTCTCCCACAGGCATTTGCGAACAGTGATTGGAATTTTCCTCCTGTGTCCATGGACATTGTCACGATTATATCCATAGCTCTGTTTTTAATTAGGTCATCGATTACTACTGCTATTTTGTGTATATTCTGAGGGCCGAGAATAGCATTAACCTGTGGAGCACGTCGCAAAATATCCTTAGAACGCAGCTGCGCCATACACCCTGCCACCACTATCAGAATATCTTTGGAAGATTTTTCCATGATGACCCTAAGTCGGCCCAAATCTGAGAAGACCTTTTCATCTACCCTGTCCCTGATGCTACAAGTATTTAATATTACGACATCTGCATTCTCCAAATCTGCCGATGTTTCGTACCCAGCGCACGCAAGCGCATCAGCCATTCGCCGAGAATCGTATAAGTTCATCTGACAGCCATAACTTTTTATAAAAAAACGCATGAACGCCACAAAATTACCTAAAGCAAAGCTTCATTTTCTCTTTTTCAAATCATTCGCAAAAATTTCAAGACCTTTCCAGGTCAAAGGATGCTCAAAGCACTGTCTCAAAATCAGTGGAGGCAGCGTGATTGCATCGACTCCTAACATGGCGGCCTGTATTACATGCTGAAGACTCCTTATGGACGCCGCCAGCACCCTTGTCTCATATCCCTGTTGATTGTATAGATCCAAAACTTCTTCCAGAAGATGAATACCGTCATGCCCGACATCCTCCAGCCGTCCCACAAATGGAGATACGTATGTGGCTCCACATTTCGCTGCCAGTAGTGCCTGGGCAGAAGAGAAGCATAGTGTCATGTTGGTAGAGATCCCCTCCAACGATAATTCTTTGCAAACCCTTAGGCCGTCGAAAGTACAGGGCAACTTTACGCAGATATTGCTATTTATTTTGGCGATCCTCCTCCCCTCGGTCAGCATAGTTTCATACTTTTCAGACAAAACTTCTAGGCTTACAGGTCCTCTCACCAGCTGACAGATCTCCTTCACTAAGACCTCATAATCCTCGGCGCCACTTTTCGCGATAAGACTTGGATTCGTGGTAACTCCGTCTATGAAACTTTCCCAAAAAACCACATCTTCTATACTAGCTGTATCCAAAAATATCTCCATTGACCCCTCAAATTTCCAACTACGAAGCAGATAATACAATAAAGCGCAATCGTTCGCATTATTTTAATATTTTATCTATAAGTATCGAATAGAATTACCTTAGAGAAAGTGTTTTATTAAAGTGGGTAGATTGTTTCAGAGAGTATTAAGAAAATTCCGATCTACTAAAGCTGCTACTCTTATAGAATATTGCCTTATAGTTACCATTTTGAGCCTCTCTTTGATGGCAGTATTCCGGAGAGTTGGTAACAGCTACTATGGCATCTACAACCGCATTGAAAACAACATAAAGTAATCCATACTAACTATCTAAAAGCAAGACTTGCAAAAAGGCGGAGAGCATGTAAACTACGCCCAGAGTTGTGAGAGAAAAACAAGCATGAAGAGGTGATTATGTCTATTCAGAAAACGTTGTCGATCATAAAACCAGATGCCACTAGGAGAAATCTCACTGGCAATATTAACGCGCGGTTTGAGCGGGCTGGTCTGCAGATTATTGCCCAGAAAAGATTGCGACTGACCAAATTACAGGCGGAAAAGTTCTACGAGGTGCATCGGGAAAGGGCCTTCTACGACAGTCTCTGCGATTATATGTTCTCCGGTCCAATTGTGGTACAGATTTTAAAAGGCGAAGATGCCGTAGCCAAGAATCGTGAAATCATGGGAGCTACCAATCCTGCCAATGCCGAAATAGGCACTATTCGCAGGGATTTTGGAGAGAGCATAGAGCATAACTCTGTCCATGGCTCAGATAGTCAAGAAAATGCTGAAATTGAGATCAGATTCTTTTTCAGTGAGCTGGAGATAATAGAATAACAGAATAACGAAGATGCGATTCCTATTTTTGTTTTTTCTTGTGATTTTCAATGTGGGTGCGAGTTTCTTTGAGATACGGAATGTCGAGGTAAAGGAGGAGGGTGTAAATTCTCTTGAAGCGAAGAATCGTGCGCTAAATGTGGCTATTCGGCATGCTTTTCGTCGTGTGGTGGATGAGTATTTTGGAGTCAAAATTCCTCCTCGTGTTTCCATCCATCAGATTCAAAATTGTCTCTACGATTACTCGATTGATCAAGAAAAATGTTCCGATCGTTGCTATATAGCAAGTATATCCCATAGATTTCACCGTTACAAAATCATGTCGTTGCTCAGGGAACGCGGAGTCAACGTGGTACTAGAGGAAGAGAAAACCTGCACTAGAAATGCGCGGTTGGCTGTGCGTCTGCACGATTTTTTAAGGCACACCAAACGCCTGCGTGATCTGGAAGTTACCGTGGAAAATTTTTCCAATCGACGAGTGGTTTTTCTTCTGCCAAACAAATACATGAATGACTTCCTCAAACTACGCATAAAATATGCGCTGATAATATGATCTGCAGCGTGGGTATGAAATATGTACCAAACGTGCTATCTCTGTCTAGGATTGCTCTGTCGTTTCTTTTAATTCCGATGTTTCAGAAGCAGAAGTTTGGAAATGCTTTTCTGATCTTCAGTTTAGCTGCTATTTCCGATTTTTTCGATGGATATCTGGCCAGAAAATTTCAAGCGACATCACGTCTGGGGGCACTGCTTGATCCCCTGGCTGATAAAATTCTAATGGCAACAGCCTATATCCTGTCGTCCCATTTTCAGCTCATAAATTTTTATGTGACAGTGTTGGTAGTGGGCAGAGATATTCTGATACTGTCGATCTTTGCTCTATGTTTTGTTTGTCGCATTACTCTAGATATAAGCCCACTTTGGTCGAGCAAAGTAAACACGACCATCCAACTGTTATTCCTGCTGCTTATTTTGTCTTGTAACTGGCTGTCGGTCCGTGTACCATTTATCGCTGGATTTGGCGCCGCAATCGTCTCCATTTTCACAGTTTATTCCGGAGCTGAATATGCACGAAAATACCTTTGGATCAAGGATAAAATTTTCAAACGGTAGATTTATTTTTTGGGGCGTAATTTTTGCTCTTGCTATTTTGTTTTTTTACATGTTTTCTGGAATATGCTTTCCATTTGTTGCGGGATTTTTACTGGCATATCTGTGCGCACCGTTTCTTGATAAGGTGTCCAGCCGCGTAAACAGGAGCCTTATTAGTGCGTGTCTGGCACTAGGCATTATATATGCATTTGTGGCGACCATAGTGGAGCTCATGCCACTGGTCAAGGGGTATTTGACTCGCATAGCAACCAGCATTCCTGTATACTATGACCATCTTATTTCTTTTCTTGAGGAAACATTCTCCAAAACAGATTTTATGGGATATGAATCGGAAGTTTCTTCTTTAAAAATCGAAATGAGGAAATATCTGGATCAGCGGGTATACATACTGGCTTCCATCATGAAGGAGATCGCATCAAAGAGGGAATCCATAACTAATTTTTTCTCATTTTGCGTGATTATGCCAATTTCTTTTTTTTATTTCCTGCGGGATTGGCGAAGCATGTCAAATTTTTTGTGTGAATGTGTTCCAAATCGCCAAAGATATCTAGTTCTGAGAATATCAGGAATTGCCAGACAGATATTCGCTAATTTTTTTCGTGGACAATTCCGAGTCGTTATCGTGTTGTCCATCTACTATGCGTTGCTGCTATGGATCGTGAGACTGAACAGTTGCATATACCTTGGCGTTTTATCCGGACTATTTTCATTTATACCTTTCATCGGAGCAATTTTCTCCTGTGTTTTGGTGCTTTTCATCGGTGCGCCTCTGCTGGATCAGACCAAACTCTATGTAATTCTGATGATCTATGCTGTGGGACAATTTTTCGAGGGCTACATACTCTCGCCGAAGTTTGTCGGAAAGCGTACTGGACTGCATCCGCTCTGGATATTGTTTTCTTTCTTTGCTGGTGTTGAATTGGGAGGGATTACGGGGGTGCTGATAGCAATCCCGGCCGCTGCAGTTATCCGGGGTTGGATCGGTTTTGCCATTGACAGATTTCGGGCGAGTCAGGCCTATAAACAGTGAAATATCTAACACAATATGGAACAGGAAATTTTTGACTTTTACACTCTGGAAAGGCTAGATTGGCATGATTTTATGGAAGATGATGAAAACCGCCGAGCCATTCAAAGCCTGATAAAATGGCCAGACTGGAACAGTTTTGGTCTGATCATTCACGGAGAAGCCGGAACTGGCAAAACCCATCTGGCTGCGTTATGGGCACAAACAGCCTGCGCAGTCTATGTACTAAATGATAATCTGAATCATAGTCCCAGAGATCTATTCAACAATAACTGTAATTTCGTGTTTGATAATTTCGATTCTATGATGATACCTATAAATCACCATTGGGTATTTGACTTTCTCAATATAACCGCGGAAAAAAAACGATTTGTGTTGCTGCTGAGTCGCCAGCATCCTTCTCTTTGGAATGTGGAGCCAAGCGATTTGCGATCCCGCCTATTCACTATCCCAACGGTGAAGATCGAAACTCCAAGGGATACTCTCTTGCTGAAAATAGCCAGGAAAATAGCCCGAGATCTTAACATAGCAATCCACGACGATGTCCTGGTATACCTGCTGAACACCATAGAACGTAGAGTTGACTCCATCGCCAACTCTCTACGAACTCTCAATAAACTTGCGTTACGTCAGAAAAAAAAACCTACCATTTCATTTGTAAAGAAAATTGGTCTGGGAGGAGCGTCATGACTCCGTTCATAGAAAAAATAAAGAAAGAACGTTGACAGATTTAAATCTGTTGTTTATAAGTACTCACACGCTCTTTGAAAAGTGAACGAAATAAAGAAAGGATATGTAGGTGGCGCGATTGAAGCCACATATGTATCAGATCTTGCGTCAGATACGTATGAGGCTAGGATGACTTAGAGTCATTTAACTTGAGAGTTTGATCCTGGCTCAGAACGAACGCTGGCGGCACGCTTAACACATGCAAGTCGAACGAGATTGTGGAGCTTGCTCCATGATTTAGTGGCGCACGGGTGAGTAACACGTGGATATCTACTCGTTGGTGACGGACAACCTCGGGAAACTGGGGCTAATACGTCGTAAGCTCGAGAGAGGAAAGGCCGTAAGGTCGCCGATGAATGAGTCTGCGTCTGATTAGGTTGTTGGTGAGGTAATAGCTCACCAAGCCAATGATCAGTAGCTGGTCTGAGAGGACGGTCAGCCACACTGGAACTGAGATACGGTCCAGACTCCTACGGGAGGCAGCAGTGGGGAATATTGGAC
>JAIROP010000040.1 GCA_031257475.1 Holosporaceae bacterium | reverse complement strand
TACCACTCTTCCTGAGCGCTTCGCTGCCACAAAATTTGCATATCATTATGAAAATCTCCATCTCTTAATACAAAACATAACATGTTATAACATGTAATATCTATATAGCGCAATCCCATTCTATCCTTAGCGTTGATCTATATCAGAAGTATGATTATACTTTTACAAAGGGTGTTTTAATTCGTGTATCAGGAAATATATGAATACACTAATCCTGATGGTTATATCATGGTGATAGAGTACTATAATCCTACTTCGCCATGGTCGATATAGAGGACACAGGGATAAATTATTTAAGCGTGATTTTGCAGGAGAGCTAATGGACAAATTTTCAGGTCTACAGTTAATTGACTATGGATTCACCTACCATCGAGATAGTTTAAATGATGATTCCAATCGGTTTTTGATGAAAAAGCACAAATGATGTTCCAGAAAATAGCTATAATCCCGGCACGTGGTGGCTCGAAGCGTATTCCACGTAAGAATATAAAAGAGTTTCTCGGTAGGCCGATTGTGGCCTATTCCATCGAAGCTGCACTGCAAAGTAAAATCTTTGATGAGGTGATGGTTTCAACGGATGATAAGGAAATTGCCGACATTTCAATTAGATATGGTGCGAAGGTTCCGTTTTTCCGCAGTCTTGAAATGTCCACAGATATGGCGATGACTGCTCCTGTGCTAATTGAAGTTCTAGGCGAGTATAAAAAACGAGATTGTGATTTTGAGTATTGCTGCTGTATCTATCCATGCGCACCTTTCATAACTCCGGAAAGACTAAGGTACGGCATGGAGCTGCTTATTATGAAAAATGCGGATAGTGTGTTGCCGGTGGTGAAGTTTTCTTATCCTCCTCTGCGGGGATTGGTTATTCGTGATCAGAAGCTGCGGATGTTATTCCCGGAAAATTACGAGAGGCGGTCCCAGGACCTTGAGCCCATGTATCATGATGCTGGACAGTTTTATTGCATGAAGACGGATGCTTTGGTCAAAGAATGTGGGCTATTTTGCAAAAATACATTGCCGATAGAACTATCTGATCTTGAAGTGCAGGATATAGATACAATGGATGATTGGAAAGTTGCCGAACTGAAGTACAGGATGCTGACACATAGCCTATAATGCGTTAATTATTGGCACTGGGAGAATTGCATCCGGGTTTGATGCTCCCAGTGCTGATACTGTTTTGACCTATGCGCATGCATACACAAAACACGAGGGATTCAAGCTGGTAGGATTTTATGATATTTCTATCGGCGCATCAAAACTTGCTGCCCAGAAGTGGAATTGTGATTATTTTGAAAATATTTCTGTTGCTGAAGAAAGAATAGATGTAGTGAGCATATGTACTCCAGACAGCAGTCATCTGGAATCTCTGACACAGGCAATGATACTCAAGCCAAAATTAATATTTTTGGAAAAACCAATCACGAATAATATGTCGGAGATTATCCAGTTGTTGAAAATTGCCGAAGGAATTTCAATCGCCATTAATTATTCGAGGAGATATGTCAGCGAATTCCAAAATCTTTCGCAGAGGATATCCGGGGAAGAGTTTGGTAAATTTATTGGTGGAGTGGGATATTACGGAAAAGGATTTATACACAATAGGTCGCATATGATCGATTTACTGCGGCCTTTTGGTTGGAAACGTTGGATCTGTGGAAAAAGCAGCTGCTGTGGTCGATTTCTGTGAGGAAGATCCATCGTCAAATTGTGTGATGCATTTTCAGAATGGCCAGGAATTTTTAATGCGTGCCATCGATTGCAGGAATTTCACAATTTTCGAAATGGATCTGTTTTTTAAAAAAGCAAGAATTAGAATTTTAGATTCGGGTTTTAGAATCGAGATCCATAGAATTGAAAAAGATGAACGCTTTGATGGATATATAAAATTGAAAAAATTGGAATGTGTGTCCACAAAACTAGGTGAAGCAATGCTGCATGCGGTCAATAATATGTACGGATTTCTAGAGGGAAAAGAAGAGTTGCTGTGTGATATCTCGGATGGATCCATAAAGTATGCGTAAAAAGATCCTAATTTTTTCCCACGATCCCGGGGGAGCAAACGCAGTATATCCATTGATAGACGCTTTCAGATCCCGAGGCCATGAAGTGCTCCCCTATGCCAATGGCTATGCTTGCAGAAAGATTTTGGAGCACAGGAGTCTTCCCAAAGATAATATCGATGGTGTGTTGAATGATGTAGCGCCAGATTTTATCGTCACTGGTACCAGCTCAAGTGATGTTACAGAAAAATTTCTTTGGATAGCCGCCAGAAAGCACAATATTCCAACCATGGCAATATTGGATCATTGGTGTAATTACGGAATCAGATTTTCAAATTACAGACCGAAGGATCTCGACAAATACAGAGTAGACAAAACATTTGATTTTCTTCCATCCCATATCTGTGTTATGAATGATTTTGCCAAAAAAGAGATGCAGGATGAAGGAATTCCTGGAGAGATAATTCATCCGTTCGGGAATCCACATTTTGCGAGCATGATAAGTAAATCAAAAAATGTGGATGTAGCCAAGATTCGTGCAAAATTTCCATCGAATAAACAAATAATTACCTTTGCATCGGAGCCCTATGAGGAAGACTATGGCTATGAAATATCTCCGGAAAGAAAAGCACTGGACGATATTGTTGCAGTGCTGAAACGATACGAAGACCTGACACTGGTGGTAAAACTGCATCCCAGGGAGCGCAAAAACAAGTATGCTAAATCTGGATATTCCGGCTGTATTTTTGACAGAGAAATGGATTCGATCGATATGGTAGTGGCATCGAACTTGGTTATTTCCGTGACATCTATGTTTACGATTGAAGCCTGCATTCTCGGCAAAAAAGCCCTCAGTTATCAGCCGAGTGAGTCAAATAAGGACAATTTTGTACTCACTCGTAACGGTGTTCTTCCATTTTTGAACAATCGCGCGGATCTTGATGGTGCCATGGATACCATATTAAATACCGAGAAAATATTATACAATTTTACCGTTGATTTTTGTGCAACCGAAAATATTGTTGTGTTTGTGGAGGGGATAATTTGTCGAAATTAGCTATTTTGGGAGGAGAAAAAGTTAGGAAAACGAAATTTCCAGCCTATGTTCTCATCGGTGAAGAGGAGTTGGAAGAGGTCGAAGAGGTCTTCAAAAGTGGTATCTTTTCTAGATTTCTTGGCGCATGGCATGAGGATTTCTACGGTGGGCCTCAGGTACAAGCTCTGGAAAAAGAATGGGCAGAATTTTTTGATGTGAGGCATGCGATTGCAGTGAATTCAGCCACATCTGCGCTATATTGCGCAGTTGGCGCCATTGGAACGGAGCCATTCGACGAAATAATTATCTCGCCATATACCATGTGTGCATCTGCCACTGCTCCGCTGATATACAATGCTATTCCAGTATTTGCAGATGTAGAGTCAGGCTGCTTCTGCCTGGATGTAAAAGCCATCGAAGAAAAAATAACCGACAGAACCAGAGCCATCATCGTGGTTGATATTTTCGGATAGCCATATGATGCTGAAAAAAATAAATGCCATTGCAAAAAGACACAATCTGAAGATTATTGAAGATTGCTCCCAGGCTCCATATGCGAAACTGAATGGAAAATTCGCCGGAACACTGGGAGATATCGGAATATTTTCCCTGAATTATCATAAACATATCCACTGCGGAGAGGGCGGAATAATTGTCACAGACAACAATGAACTCGCCAATCGCTTGAGGCTTATCAGAAACCATGCAGAAGCTGTTGTTGAAGCAAAAGGTGAGACGAATCTTGTGAATATGGTGGGTTTTAACTATCGCATGACGGAGATGGAGGCCGCCATCGCCAGACATCAGTTGCGAAAATTGCCGAAACTGGTGGCAGAGCGTAGAAAGAATGTGCAATATCTCGAAAAAGAGCTCGAAAAAATCCCTTGTTTTACAATACCTAAGGTGAGATTTTAGCGGAGCACGTCTATTATGCACACGCCATAAAATTTGACGAGCAGATGGCCGGAGTCAACAGAAATAAATTTGTTGAGGCCATAAAGGC
Organism: Holosporaceae bacterium; assembly: GCA_031257475.1. Lineage (GTDB taxonomy): Bacteria > Pseudomonadota > Alphaproteobacteria > UBA3830 > UBA3830 > JAIRMQ01. The sequence goes on along the minus strand of JAIROP010000040.1, from coordinate 2,064 downwards.
AGAATTAATGCCCATGGAATTACGTGAAACTGAGGGGATCAAAATCGGTTGTGGCTACGTGAAGCCGCTTTATCTACAGCCAATGTTTCAAAAACAAATCGCCTATGGAAGCAAAGGATTTCCATGGAGCACATCTGGAAAAGTGTATGATTACGGAGAGGGAACATATCCAGTTACTGAAAATCTGTATTTTAACTCATTAATTACCCATGAATACATGCGCCCTGGAATGACAAAAGCAGATCTGGATGACGTGGTGCGCGCTTTCGTAAAAGTTTGGGAGAACAGGAATGAGATCTGACTATGCTTTTAATCTCTTAGGGGTGAATTCCCCGCCGCTTGCTGCACATGACCAAGAGGAAAAGCCAGAAGGTCAACCAAATACCCCGCTGCTTTGCAGCGGGCGATCATTTATTCAAATAGCAAATTGTCACTACCAAAGGCACATTAGAGATCTCCAGGCAGAGAGTTAAGCTTCTTCAGTATAGCTGTCAGGATCTCCGGAATGTTTGCTGTTCGGATGACGCTAAGAAACTCCGCATGATTTCGAGTCACTAGCGTCAAAAGCGCCACTCTTGTCTCAAAAGAATGATCATCAGGTTTTCCGAGTATGCGATCACGCAATACAATTAGCGAGTAGATGAAAGGAATACCGTAAAAACTAGCGGTTATCACGCTGTCCGAGTCCAGATCTCCGTGATACCCTCTAAGTAGCCCTGTCAGTTCGAGATGCAGGAACTTTTCTCGTTCCTCTGACAACGGAACGTTCATATTTTCTTTCACCGCGGCACAAAAACAATCTATTGAAAATTCCTGGTCGACGGGCTGCGAATCGCGGGTCTTCCTTTCTGCTTATTCTGTCATTTACAATAACAATAGCCATATCAGCAAGCACTGCGGTCAAAATTTTTTCGTAGTACAAGAACATGGATCCTTTGCTACATATCCTCAACTCGAGCATCACTATAACAGCCATTGTCTCGAACAGCGTCGAAAATGTCTCGCCAATATCGCCGCTTTTCAGGAGCGCGCCGACTTTGTGGCCGCATTCATGAAATGCCACAGGCAATGCACTTATCAGCCCCTCCTCAGCAACGTATATGCGGCCTGTAGAGTTCCTATATACCCCGGAACAGTGTGGCAGCATCGAGTGTTTTTCTTTGAAAGCATCTAACACCCCCTTATCGCCTGATATAAGAATTTCATCGTTTACCAGGGCCTGCAGTAGGGGTCTCATAGATTACGCTCTTATAGTCCTTTAATAATCCAAATTTGCCACATATTTCCTGAGAAATCATTGGATAAAGCGTAGCAAAAGAATTGCTAGCAAATTCAGCCGGCAGCGCGTCTGCTTTGTACGATGCCAACTTTTTCTCTGAAGGCATCTTAGGGATCATCTGGACAATAAAATCTCGGTGCCTAACTAGCTCATCAATAAATTCACTCAAAATATCATGTTTTACATAACGAGAGAGCCAACCCTCCATTAGGTCCCCGTTAGTAGTAGTCATGCCCCGCCTTTTAACGGCCACACCAGTTAGCTGATTCCTCAATAGGGCAGACAGAGTATCCGGCGGTAACAGTGATAATATTTCACGCTTGCGGTCATGCTCAGCTGGCACAAAGGCAGCTACACAGCAAAAACAAAGTCTTCATTTTTCTCCTTTTTTCAATTTATAACCAATCAAAGACCCATCCCCCACCGAGATACCCCTCCCTGGTCACCTCACTTTCCACTGAATATTCTCCCGGGCGTTTCCCAAATCGGTCCCTACATTTTCCAAGACTCCCTTGGGACCGGCTCTTTCGCCTCTGTCTGGCTTGTTCTTCACGAGCTCACCCATCTCAAATCCGCGATCAAAATTCTCCCTAAATCGACGATCAGCGACTCTTCCGCGGTCACCCGCCTCACCCGTGAGCTCAACTTCCTCCAGCAAATGCATCATCCATTTGTCGCCGACTTCTACGAATGGCTCGAGGACGATTTCGCGTATTATTACGTCATGGAGTTTGCCGAGAACGGCACCATTCTCAAGCGCGTTCTCGCTCAAGGCTCTCTTTCGG
>JAIROP010000037.1 GCA_031257475.1 Holosporaceae bacterium | reverse complement strand
TATCTCGCAAGATTACATCGGAAAACAAAATGTTACTCAAAATCAAAGGAAATGCTTGAGCTATCAATAACTCTATTGCTTAATAAACATGCATTGCTATCTATATAGCGCAATCCCCTTAAATGTACTTATTGGTCTAACTAACTCTTTGTTTTCCATTGCATACGAATATCCAACACGATTGCCATTTCTATAATCCATTAGAAAATCATATTCATTTTCAAAAACTGCCATGTGAAATTTTGGAGCTAGCCATTTTGCTGCTTTTTGCAAATTGGGAAAGTGAGCGAATAAACACCTGATGGCATCACCCACTATTCCAACATGAACCAGATATATAGGCTTATTTAAGTGCAATAACGGCAGACTTAATATCCATGACAACTCTTCAAGTACATATGTGTTCCCATTTATTATATTTGTTCCGTATTTATCGACGTAATCATTAACTGTTCTCGAAAAAGAATCAGCAAATTCTTTGTTTTTTTGAATTTTACAGACTATTAACTTTCTACAACATTCAAAGTAAGGGTTTTCTTCTTTAGAAATACATTCTTGCCAGTCTTTCATCCTAAATTCTGGAAGCTCTGGGTTGCATCTGTCTACCCATTCATTTTGCGCCTGCGCACTTTTAACTATGGCCTCTTCTATTTCCTCCTGAGAGGATTCATTTATAGGTTTAGATAAGTAATTGTAGCGATTCAAATATCCGGTTCTTACCTCATACCTTTCACAGGTATGTATATCAAATACTTTGTAAATTAACTCGATAGTAGCTTGATGTTTTTCTTTGTCATCAGGATTATTCGTGTGACTTTCACAAAAGTATACCACCGAATTTTCTATTGATTTTTCCGAGGAGATGTTCCGAAATGTTGCAATAGTCGACTCTATTCTTCCTCCCTCTTCTATATCTTCTTCTTGCATTACTTCAACCTCATTCACACAACACCAACTCAGGATAGCATGTTATAGCAAAATTACCTAGCATTATTTATAAAGGATATTGCCTGATAAGATTTTTTTTTGCAAGAACAGGAAAGAACCGCAGAATACTATCTGTACATGATGGTCCAAGAGTATATCTAACGAAGTCAATAGCGAAAAAGATCCATCAGGCAACAGTCTCGATTCAGAGGGCTAAAATGCCTCAAAGGTCATGGCAACGCCCTCTCCGCCTCCCACACACAGAGTGGCAAGTCCCTTTCTAACTCCTGTCATCTTCATCGCGTTCAAAAGAGTAACTACGATGCGCGCACCACTTGCCCCAAGAGGATGTCCCAGTGCACATGCCCCTCCGAATATGTTAACAATTTCTGGATCTAAACCAAATTCTTGGATGGCGGCCATGGCTACCACGGAGAAGGCTTCGTTGATTTCAAATAGATCCACATCTCCAACTGACCATCCGGATTTTTCTAAAACCTGCCCGATTGCTCCAATGGGGGCCGTAGCGAACAATTTCGGAGACTGGGAAAAACTACTCTGAGCAACGATGCGCGCCAGGGGAGTCATTCCCATTTTGTTAGCCATAGCTTCTGTCATAATCAACAGGGCGGCAGCGCCATCTGAAATTGAACTGGACGAGGCTGCTGTTATGGTTCCATTTTCCTGGTAAACCGGTTTCAAACGAGGCATCTTATCCAGATCCACAGAAAAAGGGATTTCATCGCTGTTAACCACTACGTCTCCTTTTCTGTCTTTTAATATTATAGGAACAATTTCCTGCCTAAACAGGTTTTCCCCTATGGCTTTACGTGCCCGAAGAAAAGATCCGAGCGCGTATTCGTCCTGATCTGCTCTGCTAAAGGCATAGGCCGCTGCCGTATCCTCTGCATAGGAACCCATCACCCGCTGTTCATAGGCGTCCAGTAATCCGTCTTTTAAAATGTGGTCCAGGATTTTCCCGTCGCCGAATCTATATCCGGAGCGCGCTTTTTCCAGTAAATAGGGGGCATTGGTCATGCTCTCCATTCCACCAGCTATCACCACATTTTTTTCTCCGGAAATTATCTCATTCCTGGCAAACATGATGGCGGCCATTCCGGACCCGCAAATTTTGTTGATGTTCACGCAGTTCACTGACACATCCAATCCGCTTCCAATCGCTGCCTGGCGTGCCGCCGATTGCCCCAGACCCGCAGATAACACACATCCAATGCAGACGCCATCGATTTTTCCAGCGTAGCCTTCGACAACTTTGGCTATGACTGTCTTCCCCAGCTCCACAGCAGAAACCGACTTTAATTTTCCATTAAATGCTCCGAGTGGAGTCCTGGCTGCTGCTGCAATTACTATTCTATCCATGATCACCTTAATAAATATATCCGCTTTATACCAACAAAATATTTATAAAATATTAATCAGATAAATGCTGTATCAGTAATAAATTAAAATTTGTTCTCAATCAAGTTTTGATATGCTATGAACTAACATTATACGAATTTCAACCCGACGAACCTTTGCTGTATGAGTGACAATGGTATCAAAGTTGTTTTTCACCTTATTCCCCATAGTAAAAAGTCCTTCTAGGCTGGCACTAAGGCTATGCTTTATTTTTCTTTCTCCACCAACGCCGAAAAAGGGCTTATAGGCGCTGATCTCAACTCCTGCGACAGAACTGTTTCCGTTCAGACAATATTCATACTTGCCTTTTTCCTGGGCTGCGCCAAAGATTACATACAATTGGCCCCCGCAAGCCTTCACGAGATAGCCAAGTTTTAGGGAGACATTGGGAGCTGTTCCGTTTGCTTTCAGATCACCAGTTCTCTCGCCCGCATAGGCCGGTCCTCTTTGCTTCTCCAGTTCCCTGTTTAGCTCTTCCCAAGACCCACGTTTGTTCCCTCCCTTTGAAACTTTCAGGCCAACACCCACCGCCAGCGACAGGCCATTATTAAACGGCAGTCCATATTCCACTCCTACTGTCATTCCGGGCAGGCCAAACTTATTTGATGTGAATCTATCGCTACTTCCCACCGAGGCTCCATACGTAGATACGGGATAACTGATCCCCAACAAACCTCTCACTCCATCAAAAGATACTTTCTCGTCTTCAGCAATGCTTTCTATTTCTCTGGAAACGTCGTCAGAGCCATCCTCAGCTGCCAATGCTCCACTACTGCAGCACACCAACGCGAGACAGCAACACAAAACTCTCATCTCGGCCCAACAAATTTCCTGCTTACAACGTATTTCAGAGAGTTTTAAAAATCAATTAAAGAAAAATTGTTTATATATGAATTTCCACTTAATGTGACTTTTGAGGGATATACAAACACCATAGCCTTGGGCAATACAACGGCTTACTACACGTCGACATCACGTTCATTCTGTTTTTTTTGGGAGACTGCTATAGTCTTCACCAGTTCGGAAACTTTCCTCCGAAGAGAGGGCATTTCTATTCTATAGTAGGACTTCAGTAATTCTGAAGTTTCTTTTTCTTTAACCAAATCAGACCTGTAGTCAGAACCCACCTCATCACGTAGCTCAGCATTACTTCCATAACCTTCAACAAAAAAAGATATATCTACAGCCAGAACGCGAGCAATATTATACAGCGTACTCGCACTAATTCGGTTGGAACCTTTTTCGTACTTTTGAATCTGTTGAAACGTCACCCCCAGATACTTGCCAAGCTTTTCCTGGCTCATTCCTAGAAAAGATCTTCGAGCTTTAACTCGACTTCCCATATACGAATCCAAGTCCGTTCTGAACCCTTTTCCTTCCGACACAAAGTATTTTACCATACTAATCCCCACTGCAAACCTATGGTCGACACACTAGCTCAAAAAAATATATCTTTCAATTGGAAAAATCTGTTTTGTATATATATTGATATAAAATAATTCATATGGAGAAAAAGTATTGGGCAGAGAGAATCCCGTAAAATTACAGCGCTAATGGCCCGTTGCATTGGCATTTTGGGAGATAGTTTTTACAACTTTGGGTATATAATGGCGCAGCTAATACGCAAGAATTTTTTCCTAGAGAACAAAGCAATGTTTGATCAATACTTCCGAATTTATTCCAATTGTATAACCACTCACCAACTACCCCTGTGCCTGGCACTTCTTCATAAAACAGTAGTTTTTTTATAGTTTAGTAAAAAGTTAATACAATGATAACATTTAAAAACAAAAAAAATATCCATTATTAAGCAAAACAATATTGTGAAACCTAGAATTGCATATCAGGAGCAATAGCAACGTGCGCGGGCTGCAGCGCACTCATGCATCAACACAACAGCAGATTGTTTCGAAAAATCTCACATTTCAACAAATTGACCTAAAAAAATACTATAGGGAGCAGATATGGACAGAACTTCCCGAAATATCATTCACCACAACGATATTATCCCCTGCCGTCGCGAATTTCCTCTCTGCAACCACAAATTTTGCGATTTTACACATCTGCTCCTCTCCAAACTCTCTTTTGGAAACCAGAGAGAAAACTCCACGACATACGCCGCATCTACTTGCAAAACTTTCGGAAGCAGCCACGGCAATTATTGGGACAGAAGGCCTCATCCTGGAACATCGGAGAATCATATCGAAGGAATCGGTAAACAGCATAATGACCTGGGCCCTGGAATACTCCGCCGCCTCCTTGGCTGCAGCACAAATAGCATCCGAGACCATTGGGAGAGGTAGCCGGGCCTCCTGCTCCTGATATTTTAAAATGGATGGATCCGCCTCCGTTTTTTGTATGACCTTGCTCATCATTGCAATGGCTTCCAGCGGATACTGGCCGGAGGCAGATTCTGCAGATAGCATCGTGGCATCGGCTCCTTGATAAACTGCATTGGCTACATCGGATACCTCTGCCCGAGTGGGAACTGGAGAAAATATCATTGACTCCAGCATCTGAGTTGCAACCACTACCGGCCGACCCAAACGGTGGCCCACCTCAAGGACTCTCCTCTGGATGGCGGGCAACTCCTCCTGGTCCATTTCAACACCAAGATCTCCACGAGCAACCATAACAGCATCAGACGCCTCAACAATAGGTTCCAAAGATTGAATTGCCAGTGGTTTTTCCAGTTTAGTCATCACCCCGGCGCGATTTTCTATTATCCCCTTTGCCCGAACTACATCTTCTACACTTTGCACCAGAGATAGCACAATCCAGTCCACACCAAGCTTCAGTGAGAACTCCAGATCCCTCAAATCCTTATCAGTGAGATTGGAAATTGGTAACTTTAGATTTGGAATACTGACTCCCTTCCTATTACTCAGTCTACCACCAACCAGAACTCTCGCCCCCAGACGTTTTCCATCACAGGATATGATCTCCATCTTGAGTTTTCCATCATCCAAAAGAAGCAACGAACCCGGTCGTAGCGCCTGGAACACCTCTTTGTGGGGAAAACACACCCTTTTGTTATTGCCAGGATCCGAATCCATGTCCAACGAAAAGATCTCGCCCACCTCAAGCATAATCTCATTGCCCATAAAAGTCCCAATTCTTAGCTTAGGCCCCTGCAGATCAGCTAAAATAGTTGGAAATGTGCCATATTTTTTCCCTAGATTTCGTATGGCCAAATAGGTTTTTTTGTGATCTTCTTGGGAACCATGGGAAAAGTTCAGGCGAAATACATCCACGCCTCTCAGATAAGCTTTCTCTATCATCTCATCTGTAGCCGTGGCTGGTCCGATTGTCGCTATAATTTTTCCAAGACGGTCTGTTCTCATTACTTCACCACTTGCTAACTCCTTATTAAATCTATACCCTTTCATTGGTGCAGTCCAGCTCCCAGCAAATATTTTAAATAGTGTAGGATTGCTAGTTATTTGGTTTGGGACTGTTTTCTTGTGGCTGGAGCGTGCTTATTGTGCTTTTTTACAAGCTCCAGAGCATCGTTCAATGTTATGGAGAAAATCGCGGAAGATTCTGGGGCAGATACATACTTTCCACGGAATAGGACATAGGGACCGAACCTCCCTATGCCAATCTTGACATCTTCACGCTCATGTTGCCCCAGGCTCTTGGGAAACTGCAGCAAAGCCAAAGCCATAACTAAATCGACGTTGTTCGGATCGATGAAATGGGGAATTGATGCTCGGAGAGGCTTTTCAGATCCCTTTGTACTTTTTCCAGCAGTTTTTGAGGTTTGGGTGCCAGCTTTGTCTTTCTGCACATAGACACCGTAGGGACCTTTTTTAAGACTGATTTCACTATTGTCATGTGGATCCACGCCAAGAAAACGCGGATAATCCGAAGATTTTGCCACAGCAGAATCGTCTTTCGTTGGTGCAGACGAATCCAATCGTCTCACATAACTGCATTCTGGATAACGGGAACATCCAAGAAAGGATCCAAACTTTCCTATCTTTAGACTCAGTTCTCCGGTTTTACACTCTGGACATACTCTGGACACGCTACCATCCTCTCTTTGGAACAGAAAAGACTCCAGCGCGGCATTCAGTCTTTCGATGACTTCTGAGATTTTTATGTTTTTGGTTAGATCGACGCTTTCACAAAATTCTTTCCAAAAGTTTTTCAAAGTTTCTAGCTTGGATTTATTGCCGTTGGAAATATCATCCAGCGATTGTTCGAGGTCCGCTGTGAAATCGTACTCCAAATATCTACTAAAAAAATTTGTCAGAAAAACTGTCACAAGGCGGCCACGAATTTCGGGAACAAAGAATTTTTTTACAAGCTTAGCATATCCACGATCCTGAAGAACTTGCAGTATATTGGCGTAGGTGGATGGCCTGCCAATCCCAAGTTCCTCCAGTTTCTTTACAAGACTGGCTTCGGAAAACCTGGGAGGTGGCACTGTAAAATGCTGCAGAGCTTCGAGGTTTTTCATGGGAGTTTTGTCTCCACGTGCTAGAGGGGGCAGAAGGCCTTCCGCTTCCATCTCCTGCTGCTCATCCCTATCCTCCATGTATACTTTGATAAATCCCTCAAATTTTAGTGTATTGCCATTCGCTCGAAACACATTTTTATCCGCATCTGAAACGTCCACCTGCACCTGATCGAATTCCGCGGAGGCCATCTGCGATGCCACAGCTCTCTTCCAAATCAGATCATATAATCTAAAATGATCAATGGGTATTTTTCCCCTCAGCAAATCTGAACTAATATCCACATCAACTGGACGAATGGCCTCATGGGCTTCCTGGGCGTTCTTCACCTTGGTTTGGTAAAAGCGCGGCTTTTCCGGCAAAAAATCATTCCCGTATTTACTGGCTACCAAACTTCTGATTTTTCCTATGGCCTCCTTTGATAAATTAACGCTATCCGTTCTCATGTAGGTTATGAGAGCTGTGGTTTCTCCGTCAACATTAATACCTTCATAGAGATTCTGCGCCACCTGCATGGTTTTTTTTGCACTGAACCCCAGTTTTCGGGATGCCTCCTGTTGAATGGTGGAAGTTATAAAGGGAGGAACTGGGCTACGCTTGACTACTTTCGTCTCTACGGATTCCACGGAAAATTTTCCGGATAACAGCGAATCCCTAATTATGGCTGCCTCTTTTCCATCGGATATGGAAAATTTATCCAGCTTATTTCCTATATAATTTATGAGTTTCGCATGGAATAGTTTTCCGTTTTTAGCTTCGAATTTTGCTTCAATGGACCAGTATTCCTTTCTGCGAAACGCCTCTATCTCAGCTTCCCTGTCAACGATTATGCGCAGAGCAACGGACTGAACCCGTCCAGCCGACTTGCTTCCCGGCAGTTTTCTCCACAAGATCGGAGAGATGGTAAATCCAACCAGATAGTCCAGGGCTCGCCGTGCCAGGTACGCGTCCACCAACGATTGATCGATGTCGCGCGGATTCGCGATGGCTTCGGCTATGGCACCCTTGGTAATTTCATGAAAGACGATTCTTTTAAACGGAACACCGAGCATCCTGTTTTCCAGCAGTGACTCTTTAATATGCCAGGAGATTGCTTCTCCTTCTCTATCAGGATCGGTGGCAAGCAATAATCCGTCACAATTTTTTAATTGATTGGAAATATCATTAAGACGTTTTCTTCCGTCGGGCTTTATGTCCCATACCATAAAAAAATCATTGTCGGGACGGACGCTGCCAGCCTTTGAAAGTAGATCTCTGACGTGCCCATAGCTGGCAATCACCTTATATTCGGATCCCAGATACTTATTGATAGTTTTAGCCTTAGCCGGAGACTCCACAATCACAAGACGCATACAAACCCCTTCAAAAATCAGCTGCCGAGGGCTAAACAGACACGCTGTCCGTGCAATCTCACTATTTTATTAGCCAGCTCCAGCTCCAAAAGTGCACTGAGCACTTCCTGAGGAGACACTTTAATGCAAGAAATCAATTCGTCAATAGTAATAGGGATGGAACTTAAAGAATCCAGTATTTTTTTTCTTGTCAGTTCCAAATCTATATCGATGGTTTTGGTGAGAATCGGACTCGTCTGGCGCCGTAGAGTAATCTTTTTGGCTTCCAATTGCTCTAGTATATCATTAACACTCAAAAGAAGAATTGCACCTTCCTTTATCAGTTTGTTGCAGCCAATACTTCGTGGGTCCAGGGGAGATCCAGGCACTGCAAACACCTCACGATTGTAATCCAGAGCCATGCGAGCTGTTATCAATGACCCAGATTGCTCAGCAGCTTCAATTATGGCTGTGCCGTAGGACATGCCGGCGATTAATCGATTGCGTCGGGGAAATAGTTGCGGCTGTGGAGGTGTATTAAAGGACGCCTCTGAAAAAATACCATTCTTTTTGATGATTTCATTGTACAATGCTGTATTTTCGCGAGGGTATATGACGTTTATCCCGCCGGCTACGACAGCTATAGTCCCAGTCTCCAGACTCTCCGCATGTGCACAGGTATCAATGCCCCTGGCAAGCCCGGAAACCGTGACGACATCCCGGGCTCCCAAATCTTTACAGAGGATCTGACAGAATTTGCAACCCGCTATAGAAGCGTTACGAGCTCCCACGACGGCAACAACATCCATTTGGAAAAGATCTAGCACTTTGTCCTTGTCTCCAAGGAATGATAGAACTGGAGGCGGATCTGGAATATTTCTTAGCAGCGGAGGATATAGCTCGTCTTCAAAAAATACGAAACGAGCTCCGGCGGCTTTCATGGCAGCGATTTCTTCCTCTATTCTTTCCTTACCACAGATGTTTTGCTTTTTTTCGGCTCTGGGAAAAATGCCAGACCCCTTCGTAAGCACCGTGACAGCACTACCATATTCGTTGATCAATTCCCAAAAACGAGTTGGGCCGATCGATTCCGAGCGGTACAGTCTCAGTCTGGCTAATTTTTCTTCCTTCGACAACACAATGCAACACCCTAAGCACTAGATAGAATTGTGAATTCATCGGTCTAGGCGCTTCTTATCTTTTCCATCATTCGCTTTAGATTATCGTAATGTTTTGCGATTATTAAAGCGACAAGTCCAATTAAAACATATAAGTGATTAAGAAAATCCCAACACATAGCAATTCTCGTATAATTAAAAATAACCAGGCTGGTTACAACGCTGATAATCCCCGCAGCGGCGGAAATGCGAAGGATGCGAAACATACATAGCCATATGACGGTGGTTCCACCCCCAACAAATGGACTGAGAGCATACAGAACCCCCAGATAGGTCGCTATCCCCTTGCCTCCTTTAAATTTCAACCAAATGGGAAACATGTGGCCAATGACCGGCGAGGCCAACGTAAGCAAATTCACGACCTCATTCTCTGACCGTAGAAAGTAACAGGGAAGAAATCCCTTGGAAAAATCGCACAGAAACGTGGCCACCCCCATTATTTTCCCTTGGGTTCTGAATACATTGGTGGCACCTATATTTTTCGAACCCCTATGCTGCAATTTTCCGTCTCCAAATGTCACAGAAAACAGTAGTCCAAACGGAATTGATCCCAGGATATATCCAAATAGCGGGCAAAGAGTCTCGAAAACCTGTTTAGTCATTTACCTTTTGTGTCTGCCTCAATATTTCATACAGAGCGACGGTAACCGCCTGCGCTGCATTTAAAGTGGTAAAATCTCCAAAGCTTGGTAACTGTACAAAAAAATCGCAAGATTTACGAGTTAATCTTCTCAAACCGCTCCCTTCGCTGCCAACTACCAATATGAATTTTCTGTTTAAGGACATTTCATGGATTTTGCAAGGTGCTTTTTCATCCAATCCAACGCACCAAAATCCATGTTTTTTCAGTTGATTGATGGAGTTGACCAAATTAACTACATGAATCAGCGGAACCAACTCCGTTGCACCAGATGCCGCTTTCATTGCTGCAGTGGTAAGTGTAGAACTATTGTGGATGGTTGTCACCAATGCTCTGCCTCCAAAAACCGCTGCCGCTCTGAGAATACTGCCAATATTCTGTGGATCGCTTAGCTGATCCAAATAGACAATTGGGCGGCAATCCGAGTCATCCTGTACAAGCTCTTCAATTGAGGGATACTCCAATTTTCTTGTCAGAACCGCACATCCTTGATGCACTGCATTTTTCCCCAAAATCTCGGCAAATACTCTGCTGTCAACATTTTCTTCTGGTTGGATCTGTAACTGGTTCCAGTCTTCTTTTTTTGGGAAATAACTGCAAGATTCCTGAATCAACAGTCGCAAAATACACCTTTTAGGATTCTGCAGAACAGCTTGGACAGCGTGCTTTCCATATACCCACTCTGCGTTCTCTTTTTTCGCGAAGCCGACTTGACGACCCCCACCGATCCTCGAACGCGCTTTCATAACCACCCAATCCCACGACTCCGAAGAACTTTTCTCCACTACTGATTCATTGTGTTGAAAAAATCCTCGTTGTTTTTTGCTGCCTTTAGCTTGTCCAGAAGAAATTCCATGCCATCGCTTGCGCCCATTGGCATCAAAACTCTCCTCAAAACCCACATTTTAGCCAATGTCATCCGATCGACAAGCAACTCTTCCTTACGGGTTCCTGATTTAGTGATATCTATCGCTGGAAAGGTTCTCTTATCCGACAATTTTCTGTCCAGAACTATTTCCGCATTGCCGGTGCCTTTAAATTCTTCGAATATGACGTCATCCATCCTTGATCCAGTCTCAATTAGCGCGGTTCCAATTATTGTCAGAGATCCTCCTTCCTCGATATTCCTGGCTGCGCCAAAAATTCTCTTAGGCCGCTGCAGTGCATTGGAATCCACTCCGCCCGTCAGCACTTTCCCTGACGATGGACAGACTGTGTTATAGGCACGCGCCAATCGTGTGATGGAATCCAGTAGAATGACTACGTGTTTTTTATGCTCCACCAACCGTTTAGCCTTCTCGATTACCATTTCCGCCACCTGCACATGCCGCGTGGGAACCTCGTCGAATGTCGAACTCACAACCTCTCCATTTACAGATCTCCTCATGTCAGTAACTTCTTCTGGGCGCTCATCAATGAGCAAAACTATGAGATGTGTCTCCGGCGAGTTAACGGTGATGGCGCGGGCAATGTTCTGCAGCATAACTGTCTTGCCGGTTCTTGGCGGAGCGACGATCAACGCTCTCTGTCCATATCCTAGTGGGCATACAATCTCTATTATGCGAGTAGTTAAATCTTTTTCTAGAGGATTATTGATAAACTCAAGAGTTAATTTCGAATTTGGATACAGCGGCGTCAAATCATCGAAGTTTATGCGATGCTTAGCCATGTCTGGCAAATCACCGTTGACTGAATTTGGCCGAGCAATGGCGAAATATCTTTCTCCCTCCTTTGGAGATCTTATTAAACCCTCCACTGTATCGCCAGTCTTTAGAGTGTACTTCCTGATCTGTGACGGAGAAACGTATATATCGTCCGAGCCTGCCATATAGTTCGCTTCTGGGGAACGCAAAAATCCAAAACCATCCTGAAGTACTTCAATGACTCCTTCTCCCAGGATTTCCACATCGTTTTCTGCAAGCTTCTTAAGGATTGCGAATAACAAATCCTGCCTTTTAAGTGACGCCGCATTCTCAATCTCCAGACTTTCTGCAAACGTTAACAGCTCAGAAGGCGTCTTCGCCTTTATATCTTTTAGCCTCATATCCTCTCTTCAAATTTATGATGATACTTCAAAAACACTCAAACTCCTCTCCCCACGAAAAAGGAACTACAAAAAAACTTTCACAACTTTTGCGAGGCGGCAAACGATGCCCAGGGCCGGAATCGAACCAGCCACACGAGGATTTTCAGTCCTCTGCTCTACCAACTGAGCTACCTGGGCATCTCTTTTTCTCATATAAATCAAATCCAACTCATTGTCCAGTATTTGTAAAATTTTTCTGCAAAGTGTATCACCATTAATTATTTTTACGGAAAATCAATTCCTCCGTCTGAAAATGGATTGCACCTTATTAGTCTGATGGACGCTTTTAACCCCCCTCTCAGTAGTCCATACTTTCTTATGGACAGCACAGCATACTCCGAACATGTTGGATAATATTTGCACTGCGCTCTCAAAAAACTAGATAACGCTTTCTGATACACCCGAATTAAACAGATTGCCGCTTCTCGCATTGGAAAACTTTATTGTTTAAAAAACTCACGCCTGCTGTCGCCTCACACACCAGGTCCAACCACACCGCACCAAAAGTCCTCTTTTTTGCAATAAAAACATAGTCAACTCCAGCAAGACCGACGCTCTTCAGAACAGTGTCTGCGGCAGCTCTCATTCTTCGCTTACACCGATTCCGAACCACAGCATTACCGACTTTTTTGGAAGCGGTAAAACCCATCCTGTAATGGTCTAGTCCATTATTTCCGCATAGCATTACCATAGAATTGGACCGAAAACAAAACCCTCCCCTGGAAATTCTGACAAAATCAGCTCGTTTCCTAACTCTTAGATATTTCTTCAAGGGAAAACAACCAACACTGTCTGCCTCGCAAAATTAGGCAGACAACCGGCGACGCCCTTTGGCCCGACGAGACCTGAGAACGCAACCGCCCGCAGCCATTCTCGCTCGAAATCCATGCCGACGCTTGCGGATCAATCTACTAGGATTATAAGTAGGTTTCGCCATATCACTCTCCCATTGTCGGAACAACACTAGCCATTCTAGGAATAATTATTTGAAAGTCAAGACTGAATGTATAAGTTCAATAGAAGTGATACCGCCTCATGGATGGTCGAAAACGGTGATTTTTCAGGCAATTCCGACAGAAACTTTCTTGCCGATTTTTCTGTCGCATTTGAGGGAATCTGCACGCAAATTGATTGCGAGCATCCATCCCAGGATTGGAAATGTTGGCTCGAAAATCCATTTTTGACAAGCGATTTATCACCAATCCTTTTGTATCTGAACTTACTCAAGAAACAGTTGTAATTGGTCAAATTTCTGTGTATAAGGTGATTCAATACACACGCAAAACGTATGGTGTCACGTAGGTGCGCGGCATCTGTTCGGTCTGGAATTTCCGGTGTTGTTTTGCGGGGGAAAAATCACTGGGTGATTTTTGTTAACCGAAAAAAAGAGGAGAGTTATGAGAAAAGTCACAGTAAGCGAATTGCTGGAAGCAGGGGTGCATTTTGGGCATCAAACAAGACGCTGGAATCCTAAGATGGCTCCGTACATCTATGGCTCCAAGGAGAAGATCCACATAATAAATTTGGATCGCACATTATCCCTGCTGCAAGAAGCATTGAGCGCAGCCTGTAATGTAGCTGCCGATGGGGGCCGTATCCTGTTCGTTGGTACCAAGAGACAGGCTAGCGATAGAGTAGCGGAGTCGGCTATGCGCTGCGGACAATACTATGTAAATCATCGATGGTTGGGGGGAATGCTCACCAACTGGAAGACGATATCTCAGTCCATAAAAAAACTGGAAAATTTGGAAAACAAACTGAAAGATGAAAATGTTTTGCTGAAAAAGAAAGAGATCCTCCATGTGGAAAGGAACATAGGCAAGCTGAATAAAGCTTTGGGAGGTGTGCGCAACATGGGGGGCGTTCCGTCCATGCTGTTTGTGCTAGACGTTATCGTGGATAAAACCGCCGTTGAGGAGGCCAAAGTCATGGGCATTCCGGTCGTGGGTGTGTGCGACACAAATGCGGATCCAACCAACGTTGCTTATCCGATACCTGGTAATGATGATTCTATCAAGGCCATAGATCTGTACTGCCATTTGTTTGAGACCACAGTAATTGAAGGAATACAGCGGGGATTGTCGTTGGCCGGAGTCGACGTGGGCGCATTGGAGAATCCGCCTCTGGAGGAAGAAACGGCTGTCAATAAAAACAATGAGGACAGCGGTTCGGTAGATTCAGCACAAGACGATCAGAAATAGTAAGGAGATGGGATATGACTGATATAACAGCGGCAGATGTGAAGGTTCTGCGGGATCGCACAGGTGCTGGAATGATGGACTGTAAAAAGGCCATGATTGCCTGTCAAGGGAACATTGAGGACGCAATTGATTGGCTGCGTAAGAAAGGCTTGTCTGCAGCAGCCCAAAAAGCAGGGCGAGTCGCAGCGGAGGGAGTGATCGGCATCTGTGTACAGGGCAAGGTGGGGGCAATGGTTGAGGTAAATGCAGAGACAGATTTCGTCGCTAGGAATGAATTGTTTCAAAAATATGTCAACAATGTTGTGGAAATAGCAAACAGCTGCGACTGCAACATCGAGCAATTAAAAAAGCATGATTATCCGGGAACGCAGCGCAGTGTCGAAGAGGAATTGACGAATTTAATTGCAGTTGTTGGGGAAAACATAGGGATTCGACGCCTGGAGCGCCTGTCGGTAGACAATGGGGTGGTGGTCTCCTATGTACACAACAAAATTGCCACGAATCTTGGGAGAATTGGCATTCTGGTTGCTCTGGAATCCTCTGGAGACAGTGAGAAGTTGTTAGATTTGGGGAAAAAGCTCGCCATGCACATCGCAGCCGCCAATCCCCTATCGATATCCACGGAAGATCTTGATCCTGCAGTGTTGGAGCGGGAAAGGGCTGTGGTGTCCGAACAGGCCAGGAACATGGGAAAACCTCCGGAGTTTATCGAAAAAATCGTCGAGGGGCGTATCCGTAAATTCTACGAGGACGTGGTTTTGCTAGAGCAGGTTTTCGTTATCGATGGTAGCGTCAAAGTTAGAGAACTTATAGCCAACGTTTCTGGGGAAATCGAATCTCCAATACAGGTGACGAAGTTTGCCAAGTTCGTCCTAGGAGAGGGAATAGAAAAGCATATGACAGACTTTGCTTCTGAAGTGGCGGCGCAATTAGGCTAACGTATAGGTTGAGCTTTGAAAAAATTTCACCGAATACTTCTGAAAATTTCTGGAGAGTTTCTCATGGGAGATCAGAGTTACGGGATTGATGTAAAAACGGTGTCTCGTATCGCCGAGGAAATCAAAGGGATCCACGAGAAAGGCATAGAAGTTTGTATGGTTGTTGGAGGAGGCAACATATTTCGGGGAGTGATCGGCGCTGACTATGGTATGCCCAGATCCGCGGCAGATAGTATTGGAATGCTGGCTACAATAATGAATGCATTGGCGTTTCAATCTTCTCTAGAGCAACAGGGAATGAAGACTCGGGTGATGTCGGCCGTAGCAATGCCCGCCATCTGCGAAGCGTACATTCGCCGCAAGGCCATGAGACACCTGGAAAAGGGACGTGTGGTAATCTGTGCTGCAGGATCCGGAAATCCCTATTTCACCACTGATACTGCAGCAATACTCCGGGCCCTCGAGCTGGAATGCGAATTGTTGATAAAAGCTACCAAAGTTGCCGGCGTATATGACTCGGATCCTAAAACTAATCCGTACGCTGTTTTTTTTAGTCAGCTGTCCTACCGTGATGTTATTGAAAAAAATCTGAAAGTGATGGATAAGACAGCCATTGTTATGGCCCAGGAAAATAATATGCCTATACTTGTGTGTTCATTGGAAACAGAAGGAAACATGGAAAAAGTTTTATTCGGGGAGGGGGTATGTTCTATAATATCCTAACAGGAGAGTGAAAATGATGGAGAATGTTAGAAAAAAAATGAACAACAGCTTCGAGAATTTACTGAAAGATTTTGGTGGCTTGAGAACTGGGCGTGCATCGGTGACAATTTTGGATCATGTCATGGTTGAGGCCTATGGAAATAAAGTTCCAATCCAACAGGTAGGAACTATCAGTGCTTCTGAGGCTAAACTGCTAACGGTGCAGATCTGGGATACGTCTCTGATCAAAGCTACGGAACAGGCAATACGAACGTCGCAGCTTGGATTAAATCCAGTGGTAGATGGTCAATTAATAAGAATAACTATTCCAAATTTGAGCGAAGAGCGGAGAAAAGAAATCTGTAAGATGGCCGGTAAGTATGCAGAGCAAACCAAAATTGCCGTACGCAACATTCGTCGCGAGTGTATGGATGAGGTGAAAAGGCAGGAGAAAAGCAAAGAAATTACCGAAGATCAGCAAAAAAAACTGCTGGACGAGATACAAAAAATTACTGACGAATTCGTAAAAAGGATTGATACATCTCTGTCCCTGAAAGAAAAAGAAGTAATGAAAATATAAATGGGAAATTTGCTAAAGCATATTGCATTTGTGTTAGACGGTAACAGACGATGGGCACGGGAGAGGAATATCCCAACAATGCTTGGACACAGAAGCGGTTACGATAGAGTCAAAAAAATCACGCCGGTGCTTCCTGAGTACGGCATAAGATACGTCACCTACTATACTCTATCTATAGAAAATTGGAAAAGATCCGAGGAGGAAATCAGCAACCTCATGGAGTTGTTCCGGGAGGCGTTCTCGTCCCTGGAGGACTATGCCATGCGGCATGGGATTTGTGTCAAAGCCATAGGAAATTTGGGAAAATTATCTCCGGATATTGTGAAAAAGATTGATCATATTACGAATCTTACACGAAGCAACGACCGTCTAACGGCAATTGTGGCCATAAGCTATGGAGGAAGAGACGAAATAATCCGGGCAGTTAAGAAAGTGGCGCACGGGGTACTGGTGAACGAAATTGACATTGGTAGTTTGGATGAGGAGATGTTCGCATCTTACCTGGATACCAGCGGTATTCCATATCCAGATGTTGTAGTCAGAACCAGTGAAAAACGCCTCAGCAATTTTTTAATATGGCAGTCTGCCTATTCCGAAATATTTTTTGTTGATAAACTATGGCCGGATTTTGATGAGGAAGATTTGAAAAATATCGTTTCTGAGTTTTCTCAAAAGGAAAGGCGATATGGAAAGTAGTATGTTTGAAGATAAGGTCCTCCAGGAAGAAAAGAATGAATTTTTCTGGAGGATGTGCTCGTCTTTTCTATTCATACTGATTGTAGTTCTGCTGTTCTGGGTTCCACACATGACGTTTTCGGTGATTTGCTGGGGGACGTGTGCGTTTATGATGCGGGAGATATTTTCAAATAAAGTTACGAAACAGATGCCTCTGCGCCTGTTGATGGCCACGTTTTGCTGCATTGGAACCGGATCTTTCATATATTGTCGAGAGCATTTGGGGCAGTGGGGATGCGTTTTTCTTATCTGCGTATCTAGCTTCACAGACATCGGCGCTTATTCCTTTGGGAAGATATTGAAAGGTCCCAAATTGTGTCCACGCATTAGTCCCAAGAAGACCTGGGCAGGAGTTGTCGGAGGGATTTTTCTGGGCAATGTAATCTCATATTGTCTTAAAAGTCCATTTTTCCAGATGGAAAGAACTTTTGTTGTGGATTTTTGGACCATACAGATGATAATTTTGGCCTCGATAGGGGGAGATTTGCTTGAATCCTGGTTCAAGAGAAAAATTCGGGTGAAGGATATGGGCAATCTGTTCCCAGGACACGGAGGTATTCTCGATAGATTGGATAGTTTGCTGCTGTCATCTGTTGTTTTGGCGATCATGGGTGTGTTGTATTAGGACATGGAATAATGGATATTTTCTACTATCTAGTATCGTTTTTTTTAATCATAAATGTGGTTGTATTTGTGCATGAGTATGGCCATTTTTTGGCAGCCAAGAAGGTTGGAGTGAAGATAACGAAGTTTTCCATAGGAATAGGGCCGGAGGTCTGCGGACTAACCGATAGGCACGGAACCCGTTGGTGTTTTTCACTGCTACCCATAGGTGGATTTGTTATGATGCTCGGTGATGAGGATATGTCCTCGGCAACCGGGGACGAGGAGGTATTGAAAAAGTTAACCGAAGAAGAAAAACAGCAGGCATTTGCCAATAAAAGTAACTGGGAGAAAATGTTCGTTGCGTTTTCCGGACCTCTGTTCAATTACATTTACGCCTTTTTGGTGATTTTTCTAATGTGTTTTTTCTATGGTCTTCCTTCTTCCCCTCCGACTGTCGGGGATGTCTTGAAAGGCAGCCCCGCGGAAAAGGTTCAGCTGAGGCCGGGAGATCGCATTGTATTAATTGATGGCCAACAGATGGAAAAATTTCAGGATATTGTTCGAAAAATTCAGGAACCCAAAGAAGGACCTCTGACGTTTGTCATCGAACGAGATAATGCCCAAAAGGAAATTCTAATTGTCCCGGAGATTCGGGAAACGAAACAACTTGTCGGAAGTTCGCGAAAGATAAAACAGATCGGAATAAAACCATCTGGTCCTGTTTTTACTAAAAAGGGCCTTGTGGATTCATTTCTCCAGGCGGGGGTTCAATGTGTCAATGCCTCCCTGGATATGTGCAGATTTTTTTCCCAGCTGTTCTCTGGAAGACGACATCTTGATGATTTCGGAGGATTTGTGCGAATTGCGGAAATAGCAGGGGATTTGTCCAAGACAGGGAGCCTAGCGCTATTGATAATGTTTACCGTATCTTTGTCGCTTAATTTGGGCCTTATAAATCTGTTTCCTCTACCGGTTTTGGACGGCGGTACAATACTGATATCCTTAATAGAACAACTGAGTGGGAAAAAACTTAATAAAAGATTGCAAGAATACATTATGACTGTCTGCACAATTCTGTTAGTATCCCTGATGTTGTTGACCACGGTTAACGATGTGCTGCGCCTGGAGCCAGTGAGAAATGTTGTGTTTAGTATCATGGGAAGAACGGAATGAAGAAGATATTCGTATCAGTGCTGACGGCGGCTATGGTAGTGATTCGGGCTGATGTGGTGGATCGCATAGAGTTTGAGGGGTTGGATAGGGTAGAGCGGGCTGCTCTGGAGGAATGTATAACAATAAAGCCGCGAAAAAACTACGATCAGAGCGATATCAACGAGACTCTTAAGGCTCTCTTTGATAAAGGATTTTTTTCCTATGTAAAATTTATTAAGAGGGACAATGTCCTAGTAATAAGCTGTGTGGAGAAGCCGATGGTCGACAAGGTAGCCTTCGAAGGTAATGACGCAGCCAGCGATGATGTGTTAAAAAATATCGTTAACGGGAGGGTTGGAGAAGGAAAACTGTTCAGCCTTCATACGATAAAAGACATATTGTCGGATTTCCAGATGGCCTACAAGGCTTTGGGATACTGTTCCGTAAAGATCACTCCCAAGATAATCAAGCATCCTGGGAACAGGATAGACATTGTCTTCGAAATAGTGGAGGGATCAAAAACCACAGTCAAGAAGATTCTTTTCGTTGGAAACAAGAGTTTCAGCGATGATGACTTGAAAGATTTGCTAGCCACCAAGGAAGCAAGGATCTGGCGTTTTTGGGACTATGAGAGCCACGTCTTCCGTGAAGATAAGGTGGATGTAGACAGAGAGAATCTTACCGAGTTTTATAAAAACAATGGTTTTCCGTTTTTTATGGTTACGTCGGCGGTGGCAGAGATGGATTTTGACAGAAAATCCCACTACTGCACCTTTTCCATGGAAGAGGGGGATAAATACACAATTAAGGATGTGAGTCTAGAGTCGAAGGTGGAAAAGATAAAGGCGGAAGACTTTAGTAAGCACATAATGATTATTGGCGGTACTCTATACAACGAAGCTCTTATCAAAGCGAATCGGGAGATGATTCGAGGAAGAGTAGCCATGAGCGATCACCCGTTTACCGATGTGCTTGTTGATGTGGATTATGATAAGAAAAACAAAACGGCCACCGTAAAGTATACCATTGTAAAAAGGCCGCGTGCTTTTATCGAAAGGATAGATATTGTGGGCAACACAAGGACTCTGGACAGAGTTATACGACGAGAGTTCATTGTGCATGAAGGAGATGCTTACAATGTATACAAAATACAAAGAACCGTGGAAAGATTAAAGTCCATGGGTTATTTTGATGACGTTCAGGTGAGTGAAGTTCCGGGTGCAGCAGAAGATAAAATAGTGTTGTTGGTGGCAGTGAAGGAAAAGGATAGCACAGCACAGGTGCGGTTCGGATTAAATGTCAGTGATGCTGATGGATTTGGAGGATTCATCGGTTTTGTGGAAAATAATCTGATGGGGACAGGAAGAATCCTTTCGGCAGATATTTTTTGGATGCAGAAATTTTACGGATGTAAAGCCAATATTTTCGATCCACATTTTCTGGATAAAAATTTTGGAGCTGGGATAAGCATAGGTGCAAACCAATCTAACCGAAAAAGCGTTGAGCGAAGCGTAACGAAATCAATCTATGTATCTCCCTACATTCGCTATGCTATCACGGATTGCATATTTCACCGGATAGGATATGCTGTGTCTGTCCATGATAAACGTTGGTGGAATCGGGTGGACGGAAAACTGTATGAAAAAATCCCAGAGCAACTCGTTTCGGAAGCCTATTTGCTGAAGGACGAGTATGGGAAATATGTATGCAGCGAGATTTCGTCGACGCTAAGCTATGAGCGGATGGACAATCCTTACGATCCACGCCGAGGCTATGATCTGTCCCTCACAAATTCCTATGCCGGAGTAGGCGGTAATGTTCGCTATCTTAAAAATGAGCTGGGAGGGAACTATTATTACCCACTGACGCGAAGAATAACTTTTGTCGCCAGTGCGAACATCGGACACATGACGGAAATTAACGGAACCCGAAGCGGTCACAGGTATGCGTTGGGGGGAGATGGTGCTAGCATGAGAGGATTCGATTCCTATGGCATTTCTCCAAGAGATCTTTTCAACAATAGTTTGGGAGGCAATCGGTATTGGACAGTCTGTTTCATGGTAAAAGCACCCCTATCAAGTAGGGAAATGGGAATTGATGGTAAGGTGTTTCTGGATTTCGGAAGTGCCTGGGGCTCCAAGTACAACAGCAAATATGTTAAGGATTCCAGTTCCATAAGATGCTCCGTGGGAGTTGCTATTGAGTGGGCCAGGTCTCCATTTGGGGTTCCGTTGTCCTTCATCTTTGGCTTCCCGATAAAAAAGCATAAAAATGATGAAAAACAGACTTTCACTCTAACAGGCTTCATGTAGAGAGGACTGTGGAAAAGAAACTGAGTAAATTCCGCTGGATTTTTGGGAGGGTGTTTTTTATCGTGTTGAGCATCTGTGGCAACTGCGCTGGAGACAGCTCGGTGGGAGTAGTAGATATGAATAGGGTTGCTAGGGAGTCCAGCGCAGGAAAAAGCATAGAAGAGCAGATACAGGCAGCAAATGATAATGCGGCAAAAGAATTGGAAGAGCTGGAAGACAGGATAAAGGATATGGAGGCGGCAAAAAAGACTGCTGAGGACGCTCGGAAGATTGAGGATATGCTTGTGAGTCTTTATGAGAAGGTCAGAAACAAAAAATATCAAATATCAAGCGCCTATCGAAGAGCTATTGAGGAACTCAATAGGGAAACGAAAAAAGTTATCAAAAAGATCTGTGTATATAGAAAACTCAGGATGCTTGTCACTACAGAGGCGGTCGTATACCGTGAGGATGAATATCCCGACATTACTGAGGAGATAATAAGAGAACTTGATGCAATTATCCCCTATGAGACGGTAGAATTTCTGTAGAGAGACAATAGATGATGGTGGATGCGAGTTTTTTTGGCGTTATAAAAAAGCTAAAGCTATCTGAGCTTGTTCAAATATGCGGTTTCAAAAAAGTAGGAGAGGAAGATTTTGTCATCGCAGGAGTTGCTACGCTCAAATTTGCGCAAAAGGTAGAACTATCCTTTTTTAGTAATAAAAAATATATAGAGGATCTGAGAAGTACATCCGCAGGAGCGGTAATTCTTCAAGAAGAGAATATTAAGTATCTTCCTCCCGGAGTGGTTGGTCTGGTTTGTGCAAATGCGCAGCTGGGATACGCAGAGGCTCTTAATATACTATATCCATGGGAGAAATTTCCTGTGCATATCTGTAATACAGCGAGAATTCATGAATCAGCACAGTTTGGTGAAGGATGCTATATTGGAGAAAATGTGGTGATAGAAGCCAATGTTGTTGTGGGTGCTAATGTTTATATTGGAGCAAGCAGCGTCGTGGAAAAAGGCTGCCACATAGGTTCCGGAAGCCATGTCCATAGCAATGTTACCATATCGCACAGTATCATAGGTTGTGATGTGATTATTCATTCTGGGGCTCGTCTAGGAGAATCTGGATTCGGAATAATTCCTGCTGGAAGAAGAATGACTTACATAAAGCAGCTCGGGAGAGTGATCATTGGAGATCGGGTGCGCGTTGGAGCGAACACAACAATCGACAGAGGAAGCATTGAAGACACTGTCATTGGAAACGATACCGTCATAGATAATCTTGTTCAAATTGCCCATAATGTTCACATAGGAGATGGAACCATCATTGTCGCACAGGTTGGTATAGCAGGCAGCACCAGGATAGGTAATGGAGTAGTTTTGGCAGGCCAGGTCGGAGTTGTTGGGCATATAGAGATTGGAGACCAGGTCATTGCGGCAGCAAAGAGCGGCATTGCGTCGAGTGTGGAGGCTGGAAAGGTCGTTGGAGGTATTCCTGCCGTGGACATTAATATTTGGAAAAGGCAGGCGGCGTTTCTTAAAAAGTCTGTCACACGACGGGAAAAGAATTCGGAGGTGAAGTGAGCGATTCTTTAGATATAAATCAAATAAAGGAATGTCTTCCCCATAGATATCCAATGTTGATGATCGACAGAATAGAAGATTTGGTCCTTGGAGAAAGCGCAGTTGGAGTAAAGAATGTGACGGTAAACGAGCCTTTTTTTCAAGGTCATTTTCCAGAGAAACCAGTCATGCCAGGTGTGTTCATCGTGGAAGCGATGGGACAAACGGCCGGCGTCGTGGTCGCGAAGACTATGCACATCGAGAAAAGCGGTGGGTCGGTGTATTTCATGACCATGGATAACGTGAAGTTTAGAAAAGTTGTGGGGCCGGGAGAGGTTCTTTATTTACAGGTCAAAAAAGATAGAAGTCGTGGCAATGTGTGGCGATTCAGGGGCAAAGCCTATGTTGGAGATGTTTTGGTTACCGAGGCCACTTTCACTGCAATGATGGTTCCGTAGAAGAGAGGTAATTTTGATACATCCAACAGCCATCATATCTTCCTCGGCCAAAATTGGGCAGAATGTGCATATTGGTCCATATTCTATCATAGGAGACAACGTGGAACTGGGTGATAATGTGAAGATTATGCCACACGTGTGTGTTGATGGAAATACAGTCGTAGGAGAGGAAACTCGAATTTTCCCATTTGCATCCATTGGATATATGCCCCAGGATTTGAAATACAAGGGAGAAAAATCCAGTCTGGTGATAGGAAAACGCAATACCATACGGGAATACGTTACCATACACCCTGGAACTGCCGGAGACGCGATGCAGACAGTCATCGGAGACGATAACCTCTTTATGATTTCTGTGCATATCGCCCACGATTGTGTTATAGGCGATAATGTTGTGATGGGAAATAATGCGACCCTCGGAGGACATGTCAAGATCGGAGATGAGGCAATCGTTGGAGGACTTGTGGCAGTCCATCAATGGGTTAGGATCGGTCGCCATGCCATAATTGGGGGCATGTCCGGAGTCGAGCGGGATATAATCCCCTACGGAGCTGTAAAGGGAGAGCGTGCCTATCTCTATGACATAAATATAATAGGCTTGAGACGATCCAATGTCGACAGACGGGAAATATTGGCCCTGAAGAAGGCCTATGAAATGATTTTCTTCGGAGAGCATACTCTATCCGAGAATGTGGCGAAGGTGGAAAATTCCATCAGGGGAGTATCCTGCGTAGATCATCTGGTGGATTTTATGAAAAAGAGTACGGACAGATCGTTTTGTCTTCCCAAAGAAAGTCAATGATTGGAATTGTATGTGGGGATGGGGACTATCCTCGCTTGATTGCCAAAGCCTGCACTCAAAAAAAGATAGATTTTTGTTTGATTTTTATGGAGGGATTTTGCAGTCTGAAAAATTGGCCAAAAGCGGAGTATACATCCGCGAATTTGGGTGAAATCGGTAAAATTTTAGATTTTCTGCATAAAAACAGGGTAGAAAAGGTCGTTTTTGCTGGACGAATAAAGCGACCGAATTTCAACCAGTTGTCCCTGGATAAAAAGGGAAAGCAATGGCTACGCCAACTGGGGAAGGCAATTTTCGCAGGAGATGACACTCTGCTTCGAGCTTTCACTAATCTGGTGCAAAATGAAGGGTTTGTGGTGATTGCAGGAACAAGCCTATTGGATGATATTTTCCTTGGCGAGGGCGTCTTTTCTCGGCGCAAACCATCAGCGTCTGACCTTATAGATGTGGATGTTGGAGTACAGGCAGCCAAAGAGCTTGGTTTGTCCGACCTAGGCCAGTCTGTCCTGGTATCCTGTGGAAGGGTGCTTGGTCGTGAAGATGTACATGGAACCAATGCGCTGATAGAAACCTGTGGGCAGTCGGCATCTTCTCCCGGAGGAGTTTTAGTGAAGATATCCAAGCCTCAACAGGATAATAGACTGGATTTACCAACCATAGGCGTGGAAACAATTGAAAAATTACATAAAAACGGGTTCAACGGCGTGGCTCTGGAGGCCGGTAGATGTATCGTACTTGATAAAGATGACGTCATCAAACGCTCCGATGAGCTCAACATGTTTTTGGTAGCGATTCGGGTATCTCCACTGAAAATCTTTATGATAGCCGGAGAAGCTTCCGGCGACTACCTGGGAGGAAAGTTGATTGAAGATATCAGAGAAATATCGCGTGGCGCCAAATTCCTCGGAGTTGGTGGAAAATACATGGCTGTGGCAGGACAAAAGCAAATATTTTCAATCAACGAGCTATCCATCATCGGCATTTGGGAAGTGATCAGCAAAATATTTCACGTCAAAAGACTTATCCGTGACACTGTGAAAGCCATCCTTGATTATCAACCCAATGTTGTTGTTACCATTGATTCATCCGGGTTTACGCATCGGGTGGATAGGGAAATTAAGAAAATGCAGCCGAGTATTTCGATAGTTCACTATGTAGCACCGCCGGTCTGGGCTTGGAGACGGTGGCGGGCAAAATCCCTGTATAAATTTTTGGATAAGTTGCTGGTGCTGTTGCCATTTGAACCACCATATTTTAGCAATGTTAAAACGGTTTTTGTTGGCCATCCGATTGCAATTGACGCAGATTTTGATAAACCCAACGAAGAGGCGCTGAAGAATTTCTCAGCTGGTTGGAACGAAGAGCGAATCATCACCTTGCTTCCTGGAAGCAGAATGTCTGAAATCCGCCGCCACATGCCAATATTGGGGAAGTTTGTCAGTAGGATGATGGATAGGTATGGGAAAGTGCGGTTCATTATTCCAACGGTGGAAAGTCTCCAAAAAACCATCGAAGAAATGACCAGTTCCTGGCCTCGAAAGCCATTTATAACTACTAAAAAATCTCAAAAAGTTCTGGCATATTATTCGTCTGATTTAGCCGTGGCAGCGTCTGGCACGGTGACGCTGGAGTTGGCTAGAGTGAGGTTACCATTTGTGGCCATTTATAGAACATCTTTACCAACCTATTTAATCGTGAAGTTTTTAGTTAAAGTGCGATATGTTTGTCTTGTAAATCTTTTGGCAAAAAGAGACGTCGTTCCAGAACTGTTGCAGTATGATTGTACAGCTGATAACATTGTTCAGCAGGTGGAAAAAATACTGCACCCAAAGGAATCCGATGGACAAAAAAAAGCGTTTACCAAAGTAATTGAGTTGCTAAAAACCAAGCCGAAGCTGGCGGCTAGAGAGGTCATAGAACATGAAAGAGTTGTTTGTAACCGCTGATATTGGAAAAGATAGGCTAGACAGATGGTTGACCAGGGAGCTGATATCACTTTCTCGCAGTAAAATTCAATCGCTAATATTTCATGGACAGGTATGGGTAAATTCCGTTGCGGTAACGGATCCAAATCACAGAATAAAATCCAGGGACAAAATTTGTTATGACGATTTTCAGGTTATGGAAAAGCCAGACCTCGCTCCCAACGCCGATGTGCCTTTCTTAATTCTGTATGAAGATGATCATCTGCTGGTCGTCGACAAGCCGGCTGGAGTGACTGTACACCCGGGAGCTGGCAATCACAGTCACACGTTGGTCAATGGGCTGATATGCCACTGCGGGGAGTCTTTATCCACTGGAACTGGCGAATTTAGACCGGGAATCATCCATAGAATCGATAAGGACACCAGTGGCATATTAGTAGTCGCCAAAACGGATTTCTCCCATCAAAAATTAGCAAAACAATTCGCCAGCCACTCCATAGAAAGAAAATATATATGTTTCTGTCATTCTCTTCTCCAGCCTCTCTGTGGAAAAATCGAAACTTTGATAGCCAGGAATAGGGATAATCGCATTAAAATGGCTGTCTCCAGGGATTACGGTCGGAATGCTGTGACATTCTACAGAACTTTGGCCACATTCGCTGGGTACGCATCCAAGGTAGAATGCGAGTTGAAAACCGGACGGACCCATCAGATAAGAGTCCATTTGGCGCACAGAGGATGCTCACTAATCGGCGACTCCCTCTACAGAACAAAAAACTATTCCATACCAAAGGATGTGGCTGCATATCTGAAAAATTTTCCTAGACAGGCTTTACATGCCTACTCCCTGGAATTTTCACATCCCTGTTCAGGGGATATCATGCACTTCAAAAGTGATTTTCCAGATGATATGCGAGAATTGGAGCGTGTTCTTGGCAGCAGTACATCGCCTTGAAAAATGTTACTTACACATTTTTAGTAACTTTTCATTAACATTTTGATTGTAGTTTCATAATTTATTAAAGCTGTAGGAGGATAGGGTGCAGGCGAGTTTATTTAGAAGATCTGCAATCTTAATAGAGAAAGATTCTTTGCACTGCAGACTTTATGAAGATGTATTATCTGTCTATGGTTTTAACGTCTACACAGCTAGATCTGCCATGGATGGATTGATGAAAGTTAGAGAAACAGAACAGGATCTTGTGATAATTAATACGGAAGTAGCAGAGGAGTCGTTTCTGGAGAAGTTAATTTCCAAGATGAAGCTGGAGCGCACTTCACATCTCATGCCCATCATAGGTTTATCTGTATACAATTTGGAATGTAAAAAAAATATTTCAAAAATACTTGATGCATTCTTAACAAAACCAATTTCTATTGATAGATTCATAGAGTCAGTGCTTGCATGTGTTGAGAGTAGGGGAAATGGTTGCGAGGGTATTAATAATTAATGAGAACAAGTTGGATGTTTCTCCGATCACATCGAAACTGCAGGAACTTTATTATTCTATATTGTTTGCAAAGTCTATAGAAGACGCCCTAAGAATAGTTGGAACACAATTAGTAGACGTGGTTTTTCTATCTCTGCCAAAAAATATTTCCGAAAAGTCATCGAAATTGTTTTTTAATTTTTTTTCCGTTCTTAGGCAGCTGTGTGGGGTTATTCCGATTATGGGTTTGGTGGAATCGGATGAGCAGGTTCCGTCCATTGAGCTGGAGGATATCCTTCGTCTTGACATAAATAAAGCGGATCTAGTTCGAAGAATTGCCACATTTGTGCAAATAAAAAATCAATTCGACGACAGTTTGTTGAACAGTATGTTTTTGGACGAACACAACCCACAAAAAATTATCACATTCTTCCACAATAACATCGACTTTCTCCACAAAAGTATTCTTGAAAATACTGAAGTGGTTATGCTGAGGGCTTGGCCGGTGATAGATAACATAACCGACTCGGATCTTTTCATCATAAACATAAGTCACACCCAGGCAAACGAGTGCTGCGCCAATCTGCGTCTTAGGAAAATGAACAAACACAAGCCAATTGTCTTTACATTCGATCAATACAGCCAGGAAAAAGTAAATTGGGCCATTGAATTGGCCATAGGATTCACCGATATAATAAACATCAATGAGAATCCCCTTATCACAAAGTGCCGAATAAATTCATTGATAAAATACAAAAAGTTATATGATGTGTTTTCTAAAAAGTTGAAAAAAAGCCTGTATCTATCAGAAATTGATTCCACCACCGGAGTGTACAATCGTTCGTTTTTCGATGACTTTTTAAAAAATAAAGAGCATAAAATGGAAAATTCCGCTGTGATTATGCTGGACATAGACAAATTCAAAATGATAAATGACAAGTTTGGCCATTCCTTCGCCGATTCCATGCTGAAATATGTATCGGACATGATCAAAAGGTACATACGATCCACAGATGTGGTTGCCCGCTATGGTGGAGATGAGTTCATAATCGTCATGGATAACATCAATAAATCCATAGTAGAAGAGATAGCTTATAGAATTCAGAGGAAAATAGGCGAGTCGTTGTTCTATGATGCCCAATGCACTGTCAGCATTGGCGTGTGTTGCATGGAATCTGGTGGAAAAACTTCTCTGCGTGAAGCAATTTCCATAGCAGACAAATTCATGTACATAGTAAAACAGAGTGGAGGCAACTCCGTCAACGTTTGCCAATAAAAGGGCGAATTGTTTATAGATTTATCTGAAAAAATTAGGAAATGTTTTTTTTAGAAAAGGCATATTTTCAATTGAAGTGAGCAGGATCACACGATCTCCGAGCTTGAGAGAAACATTCTTTTTCACCAGCATTATTCTATCATTTCTTATGATAAATACAAAAATAATCCGACTATCTATGTTCACAGATTCTGTGGTTCCGTTTAAAACAGAGCAGGATTTGGTTATCTCGACCTCTGCCACACAGACAGACGAATCTCTCAGCAGAGCCCAAGAAGAGATCTTCATCAAGCAGGATTTCTTGAGAATAGCTCCTATAGTAATGGCTCCTGGGTCAACGACTATACAACCATTTGCAGAGAGCAGAGGATCATAGTTCCTATTTTTCACCAGAGATAAGGTACGTTCTGTCCCAAATTTTTTTAAAAATAATGACGCCAGCACGTTTGTTTCGTCATGATCAGTTGCCACGATCGCCGTGTTTGCATCTGAGCCTATTTCCCGCAGCAGATCTCCGCTCAGCGCGTCTCCAAGAATAACCGTTGCATCTGGATAATTTTGTGCAATTGCTTCTGCCCTATTTTTTGACTTTTCCAGCCATGTGATGGAAATATTTCTGCCAATATCCATGTTTTTAACAATAAATCCTCCGGTGATTCCCCCTCCAACCACAAGAAGATTCTGCTTTTCCTGCGGATATCCGAACAAAGTCATAGCTGCGTCAACCTGAGAAGATTCGATGGCGATGTAAATTTCATCTCCGGGTAGCAGAATATCCTGGCTGGAGGGAAAAAACATTGCACCATTGCGGGTTATCGTTAGAATAAAAAGGGTTAAATTGGTAACACTCTGAAAATGGGTGAGAGGCGTGTTCAAAATTTCTGTGTTTTCCCGACATTTGAGGCAAATAATGGTTACAAGATTCAGTCTGACAACATCGAACGCTCCTTTCAGAGAGACTATATGGGATGTGTAAGTTGCCACTTCCAGCTCTGGATGAATCAGCGCATCGATTCCAAAACAATCTTTTAAAAAAAGCTCAAAGGCACTGTCCTTCAGAAAAAAATCAGATCTAATGCGGGCAATTTTCGTTTTTATATTAAACATACTTCCCAGGAGTCTGCACGCTGTCATGTTCTGTTCGTCGCAGGACATAGTGGCAATAAGATGGCTGGAATCCTCGGCATTGGCATTTCTGATAACATTGACATCCAGAGCGTTTCCCTGTACCACAGTAACATCAGAGGAACTACCTATTTTAAAAGCAAGCTCCGGCGATTGCTCTATGACCGTGACGTTAAATCCTTGGTTTTTCAGGTAGTGAGCCACGCCAAAGCCGACCTGCCCACCTCCCAGAATCAAAACATTCATCTTCTCTCAGCTCTTTTGCTTGGCATGATCCCAAGAGCTTTTAGTTTGCGGTGCAGCGCTGATCTTTCCATGCCTATGAACTCAGCAGTTTTGGATATATTGCCGGAGAATCTGTCTATCTGTGCTCGCAGATAATCTGATTCAAAATATTCTTTCGCTTCCTTCATTTGAAGGGAAACCAATTTTGCCACGTCCAGAGAAACAAATTTTTCCTCTGTACTTGCGGTTAACTCAGACGGCAGGGAATCCTTATCTATTTGTGGAGATTTCATGGAACTAATCAGAGAACTTTCCACAACGTTACGCACCTGATAGATATTTCCCGGCCAACTGTAGGACTGTAGGACTGCCAGAGCCATTTCAGTAAACTTTTTTGGTTTCAACCCAAATAGGGCCTCGGAGTTTGACATATAATAATTAATCAGAGGAAGTATATCCTCATGTCTCTCCTCCAGGCATGGAACATCCAGATCAATAACATTCAGTCGATAGAATAATTCCTTGTGAAACTTGGATAGTAATATGAGTGATTCGACGTCATCGCTACTGTTGCAGATAATCCTGACGTCAGAACGTACTCTACGGTTTCCAGCAATGTAGAATCCATCCTGTAAAAATTGCAGCAGCCTCATCTGGCAGCATCTGGATAGCTTCATGATTTCTTCCAAAAATATTGTTCCATCGTCGGCCCTTTCGATATATCCGTAGAACTGTTCGGTACCGAATAACCTAGCTTCCAGATCTTCTCTTTCATCCAAAAAACAGTTAACACGAACAAATGGCGCCTCGCTACGGCTGGATTTTTTATGAATTTTGAATGCCAATGCGTCCGCTCCCAGCCCTACTTTACTCTTGATAAAAACACGGCTATTGGTGGAGGCGATTTTTTCCAAGGTGGACATTATAGACTGCGCAAATGTAGATTTTCCGATGGAAAAGACTTCAGTGTCAAATTTACTCTGTTTCAAAACCGTGTTCTCCATCTTGAGACGATGAAGTTCCAGCGCTCGTCTGCATGTTAGCAGTAAACGATCTATGACAAATGGCTTCTCTATGAAATCCACGGCTCCCTTTTGGATGATTTGGACCGCGATGTCAATTGTTCCGTGCCCCGAAATTACTATAACGGGAATCTCTACTCTCATTTTTTTGATTTTTTTCAAAATCTTCAGACCTGCGGACTCATCCTCTCCTATCCATAGATCCAAAAATATAAGGTCTGGGCAGGCTTTCCTTATGTGGGAAAATGCTTCCTGTTCATCCTTGGCTAAATCTGTACAATATCCCTCGTCCATAAGCACGTCGGATACCAAGGATCGCACCTCGTCTTCGTCATCGACAATTAGTATTCTTTCTCCGCTCATTTTTCGTCTCTACTGCTCTCCGGTGAATGGAAGTTGTATGGTCACTTTGGCACCTCCGTGTATACTTTCCTCAAATAACAACTCTCCCCCATGATCTTGTACTATTTTCTTCACAATTGCCAGCCCCAAACCCGTTCCTTTTGGCATTAATGTGAAGTATGGCGTGGCCAGGGATGCCATTTTTTCCTTCGGAAATCCAGGACCGTTGTCTTCTACACTGATTTTCACATGAATTGGTGTTTGCGTCAGCGTAGCCCACACTTTTTTATTTTCCATAGCTGTCGTGATTAGCACATTTATAGAATTTTGAATTAAATTCACGATAGATTGATGGAGTAATCTCTCGTCAGCTTTGATTTTATAGCTACTTTTAGAGTCTGTTGAGAACGTTACGTTCACGTCTTTGTCAGCATTTTGCATCAAAAAAACCGCCTGCTGACAGACTTCCTGTAAATCGCACCACTTTAGTTTTGGCTCTGGCAATCTGGCAAAAAAATTGAATTCGTCGATAAGTCTTTTTATATCCCCCACCTGTCGAATAATTACGTTCACAAGCGCCTCAAAGATTTCTGGATTACTGGATATTTGGGGGAGATATTTCCGGCGAATCCTTTCGGCAGACAGCTGGATTGGAGTCAACGGATTTTTTATCTCGTGAGCTACGCGACGAGCCACGTCTGACCAGGCTGCTTTCCTCTGTGCAATCATCATGTCTGTCAAATCCGTGAATGTAATGACAAACCTACCTCCTTTCTGAGGAGTTAAGCTCTCAATTCTAACAGAAAACAATCGAATTTCATTCCCTTTTTTAAACTGTATTTCCCGTTGAATAGAGGGACCCTCCATGCTCATCAGCAGTTCAGTCACTCCTGGAAAAACATTCCCCACATTTTCACCAAAAATCATTTTATCACCCAGGAGTTTTTCAGTGGTCGTGTTCCAGACAAATATGGCATCGTTGTCTATGCCGATTACTCCAGATGACACTCCCTCAAGCACACTATTGGTGAATTTTATCCTCTCGTCAAGTTTTTGATTGATTTTTTCAAGATCCTGCCTTTGATAGCACACCTGATCAATCATCTGATTAAATGTTTTACTCAGTAGAGTTATTTCTTCGTAGGAGGAAGAACCATCCTCATAGGCCCGTGCCTGCATGTTTCCACTTATGATTTTTTCCGATACGTCTATCAAATTACTAATAGGTTTTACAATCCTCCAGGAATAGACTAGCGCCACAGCAATAGCCGCAAGGAGCAGCAGAACGCCTACTCCCAGGAACACAAAAATAAAAGCGATCTCCAGAGAACTTCTATCCTCCCTTAGTTGCAAATACTCATCATAGGCTATTCTTGCATGCTTCGCCTGGGAAAGCACTCTGTAATCAATATTCTTTCCAATTACGACGTAAAAGTATCCGTTGGCATTCCGAAAACACGAGGCAGCAACAATATTTTTGGCATCCTTGTTTGGATTTGGATCTATGACAAGCCCTTTGCTCTCAAGAATCTCAATTTTCTTGATTGTTTTGTAATCCACATTGAGAAAATGCAGCGCTACGCTATACCTGGAATGGGCAATGATATTTAGATAAGAATCCAGAAGTATCGCAGAATCTAGCCCCTTCAATCCGCACAGATCATCCAGGAATAGCCCAACGCCATGGGCAAATAACTCTGGATTATTTTCTGGACTTTCCATCATATGCTCAATGCGATATTCGACAGCCCGGGAAATTGCTATACAATCGTTTAATGTGTTACGTTTGTGCTCAAGGAGATAGGATTCGGCAACGCTCAATGATTCCTGCAGTACTATCAGATTACGCTTATTGAACCAGGATTCGATTCCCTTGTGAAAAAAAAACGCGGAGAATACACACATTATTATGGATGGAACGATGGACAATAGCGAAAAAATCGATATGAATCGCAGAGTTAGGAAAGATCCCCTGTTATGCCTGCTGGCCCACACTTCCATAATCTTGGCGCTTCCCAGCAGCATCAATATCAAAATAAAAACAATATCCAGATAGAGCGTGGAGATAACGGCTGTTGCGTTACGGCTGTACGATCCAACATCAGAAAATAGCAAATAGGTACTTAGGCAAGAAACCGCCAAAAGTACAAAGAATAGATACATGATGCAAGTCTGCACACCAGGTTTTCTGAAAAAGAATAATATCCTATTAAGAAGACTAAATATTCTCTTCCCCTCGACTTTTCCCGATTTTTCTGCGCAGAGTATTGCGATTTATGCCGAGAATTTGAGCAGCTTTGAGATTATTTCCCTTGGAATATTTCAGCGCCACCTTAAATAGCGTTTGCTCCACTTCGTCCAAAACCCGATGGTACAACCCCGGAGGAATATCATCCCCCTGATGAAATGCAAAATATTCTTCGAGGTACTCCTCCATCATTTTGGAAAAACCAACTCCTAGATTTCTTGTTTCGAGAGACATAAAACTTCCTTTTCGGAATATAGGATATCTTGAAAATGCCTTTCATAAAAGTCTTCCACATAGTTTTTTATGGAATTAAGATCCTCGACATGATTTATATTTTCGCGGAAACATGCAGATCCGCTCAGTCCACCGCTGTACCAACAGAAATGCTTTCGAAATATTTTGATGCCCTGTGGAATACCATAAAAATCCAAAACAGATTGGAAATGCTCCATAATTATATGAAACTGCTGCACAATGGATGGTGTCTGGATAATTTTTTGTCCATCGAGGAGCTGTATTATCTGATTCGGAAGCCACGGCTTTCCGAGGACTGCTCTACCAACCATTACCCCGTGGGCGAGTGATTTTTCCAGCGCACAAACCGCATCCTCTGGTGATTTTATATCCCCGTTGCACAGATATGGAATTTTGACGGCATTTCTGAGTTCTGCAATGGCCAGCCAGTTGGCTTTTCCTCCGTACATCTGACTGCGTGTCCGACAATGAATCGCCAGCATTTTAATACCAACTTCCTCAAATTTTTTAGCCAGAGATAAATGGTTCCTATGTTCGTCATCCCAACCAAGACGCATCTTTAGCGTGACAGGAATTTTCACCGCTTTCACGACGGATTCTGCTATTTTTACAGCCAAATCTTCGTCTCTCATCAGAGCCGCTCCAGAATTTCCGGATACCACTTTGCGAGCTGGACAGCCCATGTTTATGTCGATAGCGTCTACCCCAAGATCCTCGCTGATTATGGCTGACTCAGCCATGCGCTGAGGACTTATTCCAACAAGCTGGATAATTTGGATGGAACTTCCATATGTGGATCTTTTATAGACCCTGTGCCTCGATCTCACCATGGCTTCACTGGAAACCATTTCGGATACAACGGCTGTAACGCCAAACCTGCTAACCAGATCTCTGAACGGTGTATCTGTAATACCGGCCATCGGAGCCAGAAAAACCGGAATGCGATTGTCCGACAGACATTCCTCGAGCGACATCTAAAACTCTACTCTGATATCGTATATGGGATGGGAGAATAGATTTACAGACGGCGAAGAAGCGAAAAGCCAGTCGGCAAAAATTACCCGCTTCCCTTCTGTTATTTCAACAAATGCAAAAACCTCATTTTCATCTTCCGGAGAATTCCTGAAGCATCTTTTGAGTCTTAGCTCGATGGAACCAAAACTTCTCGGAGTATTTAGCTTCAGATTTTCCCTGTAGACCTTACCGCTGACCTTATCAAGAATCTGCAGGTTCGCATTGTCCACTTCAATAGGCTCAGATTCCCAGATGGATGGTTCCTCCACAGGATCATCATCCTGGGTCACCCTCTCATCTGCGCCGCTTGCAACCACCGCGACGGACATGATGAGACCATTGCATGATGAGATGTTTTCTGCAAGAACAAGGAGGAGCACAGCGCAGGACCGCAGCGTACTACTTGTACATGAGGATCTGAGCAGCGCATCCGACGAAGTCGATTGTGGAAAAGATCCGTCAAGCAACGGTCTCATGATGGCCAAGAAACTGCGACTAATTTTTCCCATCATCATCCAGAGCTATCCCGTCCTCTTCGGTATTTAGATCGTTGGCAGTTTCATCGATCATATCGTCATCGTCGACACCAACATCTATGTCATCTACAACGTTGTCACGCTTCTCCTGGATACTTTTTCCCTTTTTCTTTGGCAAATAGTCCGGATCAAACACTCCGTTGCATTCTGGACATACTATGGGAGATTTGTAAAAGTCATAAAAGCGAATTCCACAACACAGACAGCTCCTCTTAATGCCCCAGTCTTCTCTGTTCATGCTCTCCTCATCAACTGCAATTGCCAGGCAATGACATAGGATTTTAAAAAAGTCAATACATAAACTGAGATCATGCATAGTCGATTTCGAAAAGACCAATTAGACAACGGTTGCGGCAAGACAATAGATAGCAACCTGACGTAGGGCATGTTTTGCATTTTCGGAGGGATTTATTGCGGAAATGGCGAACGTTTTTTGGAATATTTGGTTGGAAATTTCCTCCGTAGGCCGTTGACCACATCAGAAGGAATTTCACCTGATTTATTCCAGTGCGATCCGAAACACATGGATGGATTAACCATGTTCAATAATAATTTTCCGTGCCTTGGAGCATCTCAAACTTGAGAGTCAAAAATTGGCAAAAACTAATAAACAAACACGGTTAATAGAAGAATAGCCTCTTTCCTTACTTCTCTGTTGCAGCCTACCAGCTAGCGCCGAGTTTTAGGCGCTGTGTGTTAAAGTCACGATCCTGTATTTCGATGAAATTTGGCCCGACCCTGCTGATTCGGTGCTCGTCGTTGTCTACCGTATCCCCAACGCTTAACCATTTGTTATCCACATACGCTTTGGAGCTGCCTGTTATGCCCAGTAATCTGTGCGGTTTTGCTTTCTCAAAAAAATTAATGGATATACACCGCCGTTCATCAGGTTTTATACGAACCATAGGTTGTTCCTTAAACCGGTGGGCTTTCAGACGAATCAGAGCAGTGAACTCTTTCTTCTGATCGATTTGTGATATGTTCAAAGATTCAATTCGCACTATTCCTGGTAGCTCAAAAATCAATCCCTCAACAAAAGCGTAAATTTTTCTCTCTTGATTGACCGTGATTTTTATTTCCTCGGGAAAGGAACCGTGCTTCATCAACAATTTTGGGATATTTAACTTCTTGGAAATTTTTCCAATGATCTCCCTGGGATTGTCTTCATTCTCAAAAATTTTTTCCTTTGATTTTATAAACGAAAAATCGCAGATTCTGATTCCCTTGGCGAAAGCCTCAATGGAATTTTTCATCGACTGCAAATCAATTTTTTGATCTTCAATTTGATCCAGCTCCACCATTTTTATGATAAGAATCGTCGTCAACAGGACCAGGGCGCCTATTTTATACATAAAACAACCACCCTTTTTTTATTTGATTCAAGTTCCTCGTATTCTTCTTGGAATATTTGCTCCAAATGACAGGAGGATTTTAAATCGTTTACCAAAGTATTATCAAGCAATGTTTTGATTTTTATTTGATTTTTCTCCAGAGATAATTGTTCGATGGAAATATTATGTTTTTTACACAGATCATGGGCCTTTTTTAGCAGTTGCAGAGGAAGAAAGGATTCTCGCAGTAGATCAGTAAACTGTTTTGTTATGGAAAAATTTTTGCCATTTATTTCCAATTCCATATTTTTTGTAACGACACGGACGTTATTTTTCAGAGATTCAACAAGCTGACGCTGGTCCTCGATGTGATAGCATATCGCGAGCAGAGCCAACGATAAGACTAGCAAAACAGGATAAAAAACTTCGTTGGATAGATATTTTTCCCAATAATTACTGGAACGACTGATAGATTTTAGACCGTGAAACCTGAATTCTTCAGGTAATTTCTCAAAGCTGATCTTTTCATAGTCCACAGTTTCATTGATTTTAACATCTAGGGATGAGAAAATTTTTATATGTTTTCCCAGACCAAACCTTTGGAGATACGTTATGGTTTTGAAAACCTCCTGCGATCCGTTGGAATTCGGCGGTAAAAATCGTGACAGCAGAATGCCTTTTCCGATGCCTGCGATTATTCTTAGATCACTCCTGGATTGATTGAGGGCCGCACAGAGCCACCAATCCTGTTCATTTATTTTGCTAATGTCGTTGC
This sequence comes from Holosporaceae bacterium, assembly GCA_031257475.1. GTDB lineage: Bacteria > Pseudomonadota > Alphaproteobacteria > UBA3830 > UBA3830 > JAIRMQ01. Next base: position 3,155 of record JAIROP010000037.1, on the reverse strand, counting down.
AAAAGGCCTCGACGACATTCTCGACCAAAAACACCTCGTCGTCCAGGCAAATGTTCGGGGGCAGCTTGACAATCTGTAGGTAGAAAAAACTCCTGCGAAATATATTTCTGGAATCGCCGAAAATTAGATAGGCTCTTTCATTTGTGGTTAGTATTTTTTTCCTACACCTTAAAACTTCATAGGCGTCCCATAGATGACAATTGTTCAGTTTTTCCAGATCAAATTCCACTTCACGACTATCCAAAACATACATCATAGGCCTGCTATTTCAATATAATTGTAGATTGGATAGAAAAGGCTACACAAAGTAAAAATAAATATTAGGCCTGTAAAAATTGTCAGACCGATACTCAATACCTGTCCCAACGATTTGATGCCGAATAATATTTCCTTGTATTGATTTTCACTGATGTGAAACAAACTCTCGGCGAGGCTATTTCCTTCTTCTCCCACATAGATTGCCATAAGAATTTCTTTAGGAATTAAACGTCCGTTTGCAAATGACGACGAGACTCGATATCCATCCACTATATCGCTGCGGATGCTTTTCAATTCGCTCTGAAGTGGACGAATTTTTATGGTTTTGATTGCTAGATCCAGAGCTTCCAGGAAATCTAATCTGGCATCCAGGGCTATGTGCAAAACTTTGCAAAATTGCCACAGGGAAATTTTTACGATTAGTCCGCCTATTGTTGAGGATTTTAACATCAAGCGCAGCAGGAAATCCCTTCCCCTCTGGGTCCATGGCAGAATAGATAAGATGACCATGGACAATAGCAACATCTTGGAAATTTCTGGAAGTATTTCTAGGGCAAATTGGGTTAGCGGAGGAATTTCCCCCTGGCTCTGTAACAAAGATATGACCTGTGGTCCGAGAAAATTTATTCCCAAAATCAGAACGATAAAAGCGACAATGACTATGAAAATTGGATAGGCGATTGCCCGTTTCACGTTATTTTTCCAATCCATTTGCATGCGAAGAAAATTTAAAATGTTTGAAATAATTTCCAGGGTATTTCCAGTGCTCTCCACCGATTTCAGTAGGCCAACTGTTACTTTGTCAAAGATAATGTGATTTTTCTCAAATGCTTCTCCTATGCTTTCCCCTTTTTTTACGGAATCAGAAATATTCAGCAGTGTTGCATTTAGAGTTCCATTTCCCTGAAAATCCGTAAAAGACTCTATGGCGTCATTGATACCTACCCCGCACTTCAGTTGAAAATTTATATGGAGAAAAAAAGTTAGCAAATCATCTAAACTAACTTTTTGAGAGGCAAAATATACTTTTCTTATTTTCATAGGACAATGATTTTTTGTTCGAAGAATTTTGTAGACGCATTCATAGCTGTCTGCCAGAATAGCTCCCTCCTTTTTTAGGCCTTCTTTCGTCAACACTTTGTATTTATATATAGGCATCACCAAAAACTCTCGTGATTTCCCTCTGATCAGTCAAGTTTTCCTTTAAAGCTTCTCTGCAGGAATCCTGAAAAGTTTTGTCGACCCTGCAAATGGTTATATCGCCGCTTTCCAAAAGATTTTTCTTCAATTCATTGGAAAAATAAATGTATTCGGTCAAAGGAAATCTCCCTTTATACTTGCCATTGATGAGACGACGTGCAAGACGCTGAGAAAAAATGCCAATGAGGCTGGGAATGAAATCCGATAGCTTCAGTCCCAGATCCTGCATCCTTCTTATGCCTTCGACGGGAGTTGCTGCATGCAATGTTGCCAATACTAGGCGTCCCGTTAGAGATGCGCGAATAGCTGTTGACGCTGTGGCTTCATCCCGAATCTCTCCGACAAGCAGAACGTCTGGATCTTGCCTGAGGATGGATCGCACGCCATCGGAAAATGAAAGAATTCCCTCTTCCCGTAGATCCAATTGTTTCACGCCATCTATTTGATATTCAACTGGATCTTCCAGTGTCATTATATTAACCGATGTGGAATTTATCTCCCTCAGTAGCGAGTATAGAGTTGTGGTTTTTCCAGAACCAGTTGGTCCCACAATTAAAAACATACCGCTTGGAAATGAAATTACACGCCTGAGCCATCGAAAATCATTGTTAGAGAATTCTAATTCCAGCAATGATTTAACACCATTCGAAGGATCTAAAATCCTAATGACGAAATTCTCTCCAAAAATTCCTGGGTGGGTAGAGATCCTTAAATCTATTGTTCTTCCAGCCATGTAAATACGGGTATGACCGCTCTGTGGACGGCGATTTTCTGTGATATTGAGATTAGATATCAGTTTGAGTTTGGATTTTATCCGCATCCAGGAATCCAAATCTACTGTTCTGAGAATGTGGAGAACCCCATCGATTCTCAGGCGTACACGCACCAAATTTTCCGACGGTTCGAAGTGAATATCGCTGGCTCTTGATTCCACTCCGTCAAAAATTATTTTATTCAATAAAAGTAGAGGATCGTTCAGCTCTCCGTTGCATTTCATTATTTCCAAAAATCTTAGAATTTCAGATTCTTTAGCTATGAAAAAATCAACTTTTTTATTCCTGAAGCACACATTGATTTCGTCTATTGCTCTCAGATCTCCGGGATCCGCCATAGCTATCTTTACGCGGGTGTCGTCAACAAAAAAGGGAATGGCCAAGTACTTCTCGGCTGTTTTACGGGAAATTGCTCCCAAAATTTCCTGGTTTATATACAGAAATTCGAGACTAATTATCTCAATTGCATATAATTCGGACAAAATTTTGAGTAGATCGCTTTCCCGTAAAAAACCGAGGTTTACAGCGAGGCGCCCGAATAAAATTTTTGATTTTTTCTGCTGTCTCAGAGCGATGGCAATCTGCTCATGGGTTAACAAACCCCTGTTGAGCAGTATTTCTCCAATGCCCCGGAGAGCAAAATCTCCCACCACATTTTGTCTCCGATCATCTAGAATATTTTATCGCATTTTGGTAAGTAAAGTTTTAAAAGTTTCACATTCTTTAGGCTCAGGAATATTTAATCCCTAAAGGGTTGAATTCCCTGCAGTTGCGCATGACCAAGAGGAAAAGCCCGAAGGTCAACCAAATACCAGGCTGCTCTGCCGTGTGCGAGCATTTATTACTGCGAGTGCGGTTTTGGTTAGTGGATTATTAATGGGATGGGTTTAGTATTTATGGGAGAATGTATGTGGAGCGGGGGGA
>JAIROP010000022.1 GCA_031257475.1 Holosporaceae bacterium | reverse complement strand
CCACACCCGCCCCCCCGGCCGCCGGCGCCCCCCCCCCCCCCCCCACCCCCCGCAGACAGAGGGCCCACAAAGGACCGATCGCCATGCAGACAGAAAAATCCTCGACAAAACATGTTTGTCGACAATATCGTTTCTTAGCAGACTAAAATATATCCTCAACCAAAAAAAAGAAAAAATTCTCAGGATCATATATCCTGTCAGAGGAATTGCTGCACTGGAAGCAACTCTAACTCTGCCTACGCTATGCTCCCTCATCTTTTTCCTCATAGAACTAATCCGTATCGACATCACCAAGTCCGCCCTCAACATAATTTGCGCAAAAATAACCTTTCAAACAATCGGACACAACGGAGACGGTCCATCGTTGATCCAGGCCATCGATGAAATCATTGAAACACACCGCCCGCGTTTTGCTCCAACCTCCATTTTTAGATATTACTTCGAAGTTTATCTTTCTCTTGCAGAAATGTGTTCAACAGCACCCTACGGAGGAACTTGCGTTCATCATAACTCTTCAGACTCTGCACAATTTATTCCATCTGGAGCACAACATTGGCATCCGCACGTCGATAATTCTGCGACTTGTCTCGACAATTTGGCTGGAAACGGATTTCCCGCTGGTCGAGTTTTTGTATTGACTGTAAGTTGTGCATATCCTTTTTCCAACGTATTTGTTAAAAAGCTATTTTCCGGAGGATCGAATAGCAGAATATGTACGAAGAGCGAAAACTCCATCGGTGATGTGGGTGCAACGAGCAGTTTTTCGTTGGGCAATTTGTATCTTCTATGGGCGCGTGGTGTGGGCATCGTAAACTAACCTTGTTTGGTATTCGACTTTTTTAGCTCCTTCGGATAGCAAAACAGAGTAAGCTCCTCATATTGGTTACCCTTCTAGATGCGGAAAGTCTTGTCGCAGCAATTCGGGTATTTTTTTGGCATCTGCCATCGTCCTGGTTATCAGAAGGACTGTATCGTCTCCGGCGATTGTTCCTATTATGCAGGAAGCAGTCGAATTCGAGGCAGTCGCAGAGTAATTTAGGTATTTTTGATCTATAAAATGAGCTATGCTGCCGCCACCTCCAGGAGACGTGTACAAAACCACCAATCCGGATTCAGAAATTTGCATCCCAAGAATAATCGGCAAATGACGACCGTTGATTTCAAGTATTCGATATATCCCGTTGATTTTTATGATTTTCATTTTTTTCAATTTTCTTGACAATGTTGCCTGGGGAAGGTTGTAACCTCTTGCGATTAATCGTTGCTGTAGCTCTTTCTGTTCGGAGATTTGGTTGTTACGAATGATACTTGAAATAAGTTCCTCAATTTGTTCGTTTAACATCTCCCCGCCTCCTACTATATCAGAAAAATCTCAGCATACTGTATGAACGATGTTCTAGAGGTTGCCTGCCGTAGCGGAAATGCACAAAAAACTGCCTCAATTTAGCGATTGGATGATTATAGCATTGTAGGGACTGTTTACAAATCGCCTTTCCCGATATTTTTGTCGTCAGATACGCTGCTCAGATCCGACGAAGCCAATTGTAGAAAAGATCTCTATTCATGTGTTCCAAAAAAATACATTTTTGTTTTGACAAAACAGTTTTTATGAGGTATATTCATTTTATGAATAAAAAAATGGGAGGAGATTCGCTGTGAAAAAATATTTTGCGCAGTTTTTTGTCGCCGTGTGTCTATTACTTTCAGGCTGTGAAGAGAAAAAAGATAACGCACTTAAAATTGCGACATGTGCGGACAATCCACCTTTTGAATATTACCAAAACGGAGAGCAACTGGTCGGTTTCGATGTGGAATTGGCTGAGGCGATAGCAGAACAACTCAAGAAAAAAGCCGTTTTTAAAGATATGGCCTTCGGGTCAATTCCAGCGGCCCTCGATAACGGATTGGTTGATGCGGCGGTGGCGGCCATAACCATAAGTGAAGAAAAAAAGAAAAATTTCGACTTTTCGGAAGAATATTGTAATTCTTCTATTTCCCTAATATACAAATCAGATAATAGGATAACAGATATATCAAAAATTGGCTCCAGCAAAGTCGCAATCCAGTTAGGTTGTACCGGATATATAAAACTTGTCAGTGAAAGCGCGCCTCAGGCAGAACAGATTCTAATGGACAAAGTAGATGCAGCCGTAGAATCCTTGAAGGCAGAACAAGTGAAATACGTTGTTGCCGATACTATGGCGGCAAAGGAATTTTGCAAAAAGAACCCGGAACTGGTCTGTTCAGTTATTGCGAAAGATGGGAAATACGCAATTTTGCTCCCGAAAGGTTCTCCTTTAAAAGAAGCAATCAATAGAGCTTTGGGGGAGCTAAAAGCCGATGGGAAAATCAAAGAATTGGAAAGCAAATACCTTGGTAAAATGGAATAAATAGGGGAAATATATGGAAAAATTATTCGTGTATTTCCTACAAATATGGCATGGAGTTGGTTTTTCACTGACTCTTCTCGCCGGAGGTTTTTTTGTTGGAATAACGTTAGGAACCATATTGGCGATAACCCGCTATACGAGATTTCGATTTATTACGAATCAAGTGATTACGCTAGTAAGGTCTACTCCGCTGATTCTTCAGGTAAGTATCATTTATTTTGCAATTCCGGGAGCGTTGGGAGTGCATTTAAATGTTTTAACAGCCGGAATAATTGCATTTGGCATCAACAGTTCAGCATATGTTTCCGAGATTCTCCGCGCGGGAATTGAGAGTCTGCCCAGGGGACAGTTTGAGGCAGCACAGGCGCTAGGTATCCCCAAATATTACACCTGGAGGGATATCATTTTGCCCCAGGTGGTCTCAAATGTTTTACCAGCGCTCGTAAACGAGATTATTGCCCTGTTGAAAGAAACGTCCATCATATCCGTGATAGGTGGAACCGATATTATGCGCCGAGCCCAGATTACAGCGGCAGAGAATTTTGAATATTTTACCCCACTATGTATCGCCGGTTTTTGTTACTATGTTCTGGTTGTGCTGATTGAGTTTATCGGCAAACAAATAGCAAAAAGGACATGTCATTATCATGCTAAAAATTAGGGATATCTGTAAATCGTTTAACGGAGTGAAAATACTGGACAGAGTGAATTTACAGGTCGAAACAGGCGGAATACTGGGATTGGCAGGACCGTCAGGCTGCGGGAAATCCACTCTCCTGCGCTGTATACAAAAACTGGAAATTCCGGAGAGCGGGTCAATAGAATACGACGGGAAAGCCGGTTTTATGTTTCAGGATTTCCAATTGTTTCCTCATATGACGGTTATGCAGAACCTACTTTATGTTCCGAATTTAAAAAGTAAACAAAGAAAAAAACAAGAACATCAGGCAATTGCAGTACTGAAAAATATTGGAATAGAATCCAAGAAACACGACTATCCGGTAACATTATCAGGAGGACAAAAACAACGAGTCGCATTGGCCAGAACCCTAATGACGTCTCCAGATATTCTTCTCTGCGACGAACCAACGTCAGGACTGGATGTTGCCACAACAGATGATGTGGTTCAATTGCTAAAATCCGTTAACAGAGTGGATTTGAATTCATTTGGCAATTTCCAAAAACAAACTGTAACCATGGTAATTGCATCCCATGATTTAGATTTTTTGACCAAAATATCCGATAGAATCGTTTTACTGAAAAACGGGAAAATCGTTGCCGATATTAAACCGTCAAATTTCGACGATCAGATTCAGCTCCTCAAAGGATATTATTTATAATACTAAATTCAAAGATTATGGACTGTTTACAAATCGCCGTTTTCGGTATTTTTGTCGTAGGATCCAACAATAACCATGTTCGATAATAATTTTTCGTGCCTTAGCGCATCTCAAACTTGAGAGGCAAAAATTGGCAAAAACTAATAAACGAACATGGTTAACCATATGTCCCAGAGTATCTCCGTGCCTTCCGATTTTTTCGGTGGAAACTGCCAGGGCTACGCAGCAGGATAATGGGCAAAGGCTTTGAAGGCTCATCAACTTTCACTGTGGACTTAGTCTGGTTTTGGGGCATCAGTCTCTTCATCTTGTACAGTATCCTGTTGCCCTGTCTGTTTGTGGCTTTCATTGTATTGGGCTCGTATTTGTTCCGCAATGGCGGCTATTTGGGCGCAGTGTTGTCGCCAAGACTCTGCGAACTTTTGCACATTGCGACACGCAGCCACTAATTTTGGGTCCTTCGTTTCTTTTGGTGAAATCTGGTTTATTTTCTGTATAACTGGCTCCGTGCCTGTTGTTGCTCTTTTTGCTTCCTCGGCAAACTTCCCTAATTTAGTCCAAGCATCAGTTGCAAGGGTCTTTAGCTCCTCAATTTTCTTCCTTATCGCTTCTCTCTGCAGCTCAACCTCTCTCAATGCTTGTGTCAACTGTTCAAGCGCCTTCCACGGGTTTTCCCTCCCCTTTGCGAATTTTTGTGGATCGATAATCCCCTTTTTGTTTTCGAGACTTATCTTCGGAATTATTCTATCAGTCTCCTTGGATGAATCAACATTTGACAAAGTGAAAAGCACCGGCAGGACCTCTTTCACGTAGTCCAAAATACCGAACTTTAGAACAACTGATTTTGCCGCGACATAGTCCTTATGGGCCAAAGTGACTTCACGAAGCCACGCAAGGATGGCAGAGAGATCAAGTACTAATAGTTGACTATTGGGAAGAGGGGAGGAGAAGGCTGGGTACAATGCCTCTATTTGTTTGATACTGTTTACAATATCAACTGCAAGCCGCTGGAATTCACACAGAGACGGGATAAATTGACTCACGTCTACTGGGCTAAATAATCTAAAAAATGGGTGACTGGTACCTATGGCTGTCATGCCTTTTTTACCAAATTGCTCCATTGCTGTTTTTCCAGTAATGGGAATAGACAGCTGCTCCACCCCACGACTCCATGCAGCTTCTCCAATCAGCATTCCCAACATGACGATTCTATATGTGATGTTTTTTTTCATTTGGATCCTCTATTTTTTTTCATTTGGTATTTTACAGAATAAGAGTTAATTTCCAGTAAATAATTCGAAATAGCCAATGTTTTTTGCCATAAAAGGGAGGTGGGGAGAGAAAAACATGGTTACGGGGAACACGACAGCAAGGCAATGGACGAGAGACTGTTGCCCAGAGGAAATCAGATATGTTGATATTCAACCACAGAGAAGGTCTTATCCTCCAGAAGCGTATGCCTTCGATATTTTGCTCCAGGAGGGAACATAAATGAGTCCATTTCGTAGTTGAAATGAACATGGGTGACAAGGACGTAGTCTGCCAGATCATTTGCCAAGCTGTAATTATATAGCTGAGCACCTCCAATCAGCCAAAACTCATCGTACTGAATGGAGACATCCTCCAGCGATCGAAAAATTACCGTTCCATCCAGCGAAGCCAAAGTTCGTGACAGCACGCAGTTGGTTCTACCATCCAATGGACCATTGGGCAGGGTGCAGAAAGTGTTTCTACCCATCACAACTACGCTACCAAGGGTTGTTCTGCGGAAAAATGCTCTATCCCAGGGAAGATTCCATGGAATGCGTCCATTTTTCGCAATTCCCCAGCGGGAATCAACGGCAACTATTAATTTTATCATCTGGATAATACAGTCGCTAGAAATTCCTGTCGCAGACTTCCCTGTAGAACGCCGGAGAAGTATCGGGTAACGAATCTGGCCCCCCGTTTTTTCACTCCGCGATTGGATATGCAGAAGTGCTCCGCCTCAACATAGACACCGACTCCTTTGGCTTGCAAAATCGAATCCACAGCTCGTCCAATTCCGATAGTCATTCTTTCCTGAAGTTGCAGCCGATGGGCAAAACAATCGACAATGCGAGCCAATTTGCTTGCCCCAATAATGATTTTGCCGTTGGGAACATATCCAACGCTGGCTGTTCCAATAATCGGTGCCAGATGATGCTCGCAGACGGACTCGAAAGCAATATCTTTCAAAATTATCAGATCATTCATTTCAGAATCATAGAAAGCGCCGGCGATATGGTTCGGATCCGTTCCATAGCCGGAAAAAAAATCTTTGCAGAACGCGGACACCCGCCCTGGAGTCTTGTCCATCTGATCGCTGTGTGGATCAATTTCCTCTAGGATTGCTCGAATATGATCTTCCATTGTCATTTTTTGGATTTTCCAATCTCAAAACAAAGACCTTTGCCGGAATAATCAATCAGCATCCTGGAACCTTCTTCCAACTCTCCAGCTATTATTTTACTCGCAACCAGGTCATACAATTCCTTCTGCAGGCATCGCTTTAGTGGACGCGCTCCATATTGCGGATCATAGCCAATCTCGCAGAGCCAATTTTTCAATTGCTCGCTGATGATTACTGTGATTTTCTTTGCTTTTAGTCTCTCTTCGAGCTCCTGCAATTGTATATCCACGATACCTTTCATATTCTCTTTGGAAAGGTTATTGAAGACGATCAGTTCATCCAATCGATTTATTAGCTCCGGTCGAAATGTCATTTTAACAGTGTTTAACACCTCGGAAATTGTGATTTCCCTCGTCAGGGAGTCCCGTTGAAAAAATTCCGCGCCAAGATTGGATGTGAGTATCACTATGGTGTTTTTGAAATTAACGTTGCGACCAAGTCCATCCGTGAGATGACCATCATCCAGCATCTGCAGCAATATGTTGAATACTTCGTTGTGAGCCTTTTCCACCTCATCGAACAAAACCACTGAGTACGGCCGTCGACGGACAGCCTCCGTCAGTTCCCCCCCCTGTTCATAGCCGACGTATCCAGGAGGCGCTCCAATCAGCCTCGAAACCGAATGCTTTTCCATGTACTCGGACATGTCTATCCGGACCATGCTGTTCCTATCGTCGAATAGAAACTGGGCTAATGCTTTGGATAACTCCGTCTTTCCGACACCTGTGGGGCCCAAAAATAAGAACGAACCGATTGGTCTGTTTGGATCCGAAATTCCCGCACGAGACCTGCGAATGCAGCTGGCAATGGCTCCGATGGCCGCGTCCTGACCAACAACCGACTCTTTCAACTTTGATTCTATCGACAACAGCCTCTCTTTTTCACCAACCATCATCTTTTCTACCGGAATGCCCGTCCAGCGAGACACCACCACAGCAATGTCATCGTCGGTAACCTCCTTGTGTTTCTGAAGATCCGATTGTTCTTCCTGCAACCTTGTTAACTGATTCTGAAGATTCGGCAGGATACTGTATAGCAGTTCTCCGGCCCTGGCAAAGTCGGCATTGCGCTGAGCTATCTCTGCTTCATTTTTCATCTCTTCAATTTTATTTTTTATATTCTTCACTTCCTCGATGTTTTTCTTTTCCAAATTCCAGCTGGCGTTAAGTTCAGTGGATTTTTTCCCAAGTTCTCCGAGTTCCCGTTGTATTTTCACGAGTCGCTCTTTAGAAGAAACATCCGTCTCTTTCTTGAGTACCTCCTGCTCGATTTTTAGCTGCATAATTTTGCGGTCAAGTTCATCGATTTCCTCTGGTTTGGAATCCATGACCATTTTAAGTCTGCTGGCAGCCTCGTCCATCAGATCGATCGCCTTATCTGGAAGAAATCTATCGCTGATATACTTATTGGAATAGGTGCAGGAGGCTATTACTGCCGCGTCGCTTATGCGCACACCGTGATGTAGCTCGTATTTTTCCTTCAGGCCTCGCAGTATGGAAATGGAGTCAGTAACTGTCGGTTCATTCACAAAGACCGGCTGAAATCTACGGGCGAAGGCAGAATCTTTTTCTATATATTTCCGGTACTCATCTAGAGTTGTGGAACCGATGCAGCGCAGCTCGCCCCGGGCTAGCGCAGGCTTGAGCATGTTGGATGCGTCCATAGCTCCTTCACCCTGCCCAGTTCCTATAAGTGTGTGGATCTCATCAATGAATAGGATCACATCGCTGCTCTCTGACACTTCCTTCAGTACGGACTTTAACCGCTCTTCAAATTCACCGCGAAATTTTGCGCCGGCTATGAGAAGCCCGAGATCCAGCGACATTATTTTCCTATTTTTTATGGAGTCAGGAACGTCCTGTTTGATAATTCTTGAGGCCAGCCCCTCAGCAATTGCTGTCTTTCCAACGCCTGGTTCTCCAATCAAAATTGGATTATTCTTCGTACGCCGCGAAAGAACCTGAATAGTTCTCCGTATTTCCTCGTCGCGACCAATGACCGGATCCAACTTTCCATCAGTCGCCAGTTGCGTGACATCCTTCGCATATCTATTGAGTGCATCAAAACTAGACTCTGCATTCTCAGAATCCATGGTCTTATCCATTCTAATTGCTCCTATGATTTCCTTTAAATTCTCCGGATTTCCCCCACAGTCAATAAATTCTTTTTTTACCGGCTCGCTTGTCAGAATACAGAACACGAGATTATCCAAGCTAATGTATTTGTCCTTCAATTGGTTTGCACGTTCGATCATTTTCTGAAATACACGAGATAAATCCGGAGACATGGACAAAGAAATCTGTTCTCCATACACCTCGGGTAGTTGTGCTAGTCTGCCGTCGCAGAGCCTCTCAAATTCCACTCGATCTACTCCCACTAGGCATTTATAAATTACATACTGGCTTGCATTTTTCAAAATAGCCTTCAGGACATGATAGGAAGACCAGTGTTGATGCTTCCGAACCGTGGCCTCTTCCTGTGATTGCTGAAGTACTGTTATAACCAGCTGAGTCGCATTGGAAATCATTAGAGCTCCTGCCAAAATTCTTTTACTTTGGAAAAAAAGCCACTGGATTTCGGGCTACTTTGATTGTCTTTTTCGAATTCCATCAGCAACTCTTTCTGGCGATCGGTTAGGTTCACCGGCGTTTCAACAATGGTGTGAATCATCATGTCTCCGCGCAGCATACTTCTCACAATGGACATGCCTTTGCTTCTTAATTTCATGATTTGCCCTGACTGGGTGCCAGCGGGAATTTTTACCGTGGCCTTTTTGCCGTCTATGGTTGGCACTTCCACCTCTCCTCCCAGAGTTGCTGTCACAATGGAGACGGGCACGTCACAGTGTATAGCACTCCCCTCTCTGCTGAATAATCTATGTGGCTTGATGGTGACAAAAATGTAAAGATCACCGTTACTTCCACCCCGAATTCCTGCCTCTCCCTCTCCAGTCAACCTAATTCTAGCGCCGTTTTCAATTCCCGCTGGTATGGACACGTTGAGGTTTTTGGATTTATTGATTCTTCCTGCTCCGTTGCACGCTTTGCAAGACTTTTCTATTATGTGTCCGGTACCGTTGCAGGAGGAACAAGTTTTTTCCACCATAAAAAATCCCTGGGAATAACGGGTTTTGCCAGACCCTCGACAGGATGGACAGGTCTTCGGCTTGGCGCCTCCCTCGGACCCGCTTCCGTTGCAACTATCACATCTGACATTTGTGCGGAGTTTTAACTCCATTTCTTTGCCTCGAAAGGCTTCTTCCAGAGTGATCGCAGTATCGTAGCGCAGATCATTGCCACGCATCTCCACTCGTTCTCCTCTTCCCCCATGTTGGCCCATTCCTTTGCCAAAAAATCCCTCGAAGATATCGGAAAACGCCGCTCCCGGACCAAAATCAAAATGAAATTCCTGGGAAGAAAACCCTCCAGGGCTGAAACCTTCTCCTCCTTCTCCCTGGGCGGCACTTTTGTAGGTATCGTGACCCAAACGATCATAGCTCGCTTTTTTTTGAGGATCTTTGAGTGTTTCATAGGCTTCATTGATTGCCTTAAACGTCGCCTCTGCTGTTTTATCGCCCTTGTTTCTGTCGGGGTGATATTTCAGCGCCATTTTTCGGTAAGCCTTTTTTATTTCCTCATCACTGGCGGATTTGACCACGCCTAACGTCTCATAATAATCCATTATTTATCCCATTGTGTGCAAATCAGCTCCCCCGGTCTGGGGACAGGGCGGGGCAAACGGTATTACTTCCCGTCCTCTTTTACTTCATAGTCAGCATCGACGACATTGTCTGATTTTTGCTCCTGATCCGCCCCGGATGATGGGGAATCCTTGGACGCTTTGTTAATCGCCTCTCCAGCCTTGGCCATGGTTTCCATCAATTGCTGGGTGGATTTCCTGATTTCGTCCAGATTTTCACTATTTAAGATCTTTTGTATATCCTCCTGGCGGCTCCTTATCTCGGTCTTCACATCTTCCGGAATTTTGTCTGCATTTTCTGACAGTAGCTTGTTGGCACTGTTTACCATTTCCTGCGCCTGGTTGCGTTCTTGGATAATCTGCTTCCTTTTTTTATCCTCATCGGCGTGCAACTCAGCGTCTTTTACCATTTTCTCAATCTCTTCCTCGCTTAGACCACCGGAAGTTTTAATACTGATTGCTTGCTCTCTATTTGTCGCCTTATCCTTGGCCGACACGTGCACAATGCCATTCGCATCAATATCGAATGTTACCTCGATCTTTGGCGTTCCTCGCGAGGCAGGAGGGATTCCTGTCAAATCAAATTGACCGAGCAATTTGTTGTGCTCCGCGATATCCCTTTCTCCCTGAAATACCCGGATGGTAACTGCGTTCTGATTGTCCTCCGCGGTGGAAAACATCTGACTCTTTTTGGTGGGTATTGTTGTATTCCGATCGATCAGGCGTGTGAAAACACCACCCAGCGTTTCGATGCCCAACGACAGCGGAGTTACATCCAATAGCAATACATCTTTGACGTCACCCTTCAGTACGCCTCCCTGAATCGCTGCGCCAACTGCCACAACCTCGTCTGGGTTCACTCCCTTGTGTGGCTCCTTTCCAAAGAAATTTTTTACATATTCTACAACCTTGGGCATGCGGGTCATTCCCCCCACCAAAACTACTTCTCCAACTTCGCTTGGAGAGATTCCGGCATCTTTCAGGGCTGCTTTGCATGGTTCTATTGTTTTCCTTATTATGTCATCCACCAGAGATTCCAGTTTTGCTCGGGTTAATTTGACTGTCAAATGCTTTGGGCCTGATGCATCCGCAGTGATAAATGGCAGATTTATTTCCGTTTCAATTGTGTTGGATAACTCTATCTTCGCCTTTTCTGCAGCTTCTTTAAGTCGTTGTAGTGCCATGCTATCGTTCCTGAGATCTATGCCATGTTCTTTTTTGAATTCATCAGCAAGGAAATCCAAGACTCTCTTATCGAAGTCCTCTCCACCCAGGAACGTATCTCCGTTGGTGGCCTTGACTTCAAAGACGCCATCACCTATTTCAAGAATCGATATGTCGAATGTTCCACCACCAAGATCGTAAACAGCGATCAATCCTGAGTTTTTTCTGTCCAGCCCATACGCCAGCGCAGCCGCGGTCGGTTCATTTATTATGCGAAGAACATCAAGCCCCGCGATCTTGCCAGCATCTCGGGTGGCCTGGCGTTGAGCGTCATTGAAGTAGGCTGGAACAGTGATAACTGCCTCTGTGATCTTCTCTCCGAGAAAGCTTTCCGCTGATTCCTTCATTTTCTGCAGCACGAAGGCACTTATCTGACTCGGGCTATATACAGTTCCCCGAGAACTAACCCAGGCATCACCGTTTTCTGCCGCCACAATGTCATAGGCTGCCTTGTATTTCCTTAGATATTCGTCATTGTGTTTTCTGCCAATAAGTCTTTTTATTGCGTAAAACGTGTTTTTGTGATTGGTGACAGCCTGTCGTTTTGCCGCCTGTCCCACCAGACGCTCTCCGTTCTGTGCAAACGCAACAATAGACGGAGTTGTTCTTACTCCCTCTGCGTTCTCTATAACACGAGGATTCCCCCCATCCATAATGGATACACAGGAATTTGTCGTACCCAGATCGATACCGATAACTTTAGTCATGATCATCCCCTTTCCTAGGCGAACTAACTGTGCAATCCCCACTTGGGCGTATTGCAAAACCAACTGAACCAGACCCCACTATGGGCGTCCAAATCCAGATCCACGACCTCAAAGCGCCATGAACGAATACATTCTACAGCTTTGACAAATGAATTGTCAAGAGAATTCTGTGGACTCGCTCCCCACCAAGCCTAGGAACTGTTTATCACTGAAAATTGATCAAATGACATCTCTCACTATATATAAAGGCCGCTGTTTTGATTCAATATAGATGCGTCCTACGTATTCACCAATGATGCCAAGGCTCACCAATTGTATTCCCCCAAGGAATAGTATGGCCACAATCAGGGACGCGTACCCAGGAACGTCTATTCCAAAAAACACGGTTCTAAAAAATATCCAAAGGCCGCGGATGAACGCCAGCAGTGTCACCACTAAACCGAAATATGTGGAAATTTTCAGCGGAAAGGCAGAAAATGATGTTATGCCGTCAATGGCGTAGTTCCACAGTTTCATGTATGACCATTTTGATGTGCCACGACTCCTTTCTGGTCGTTTGTACTCAATTATAGCTGTCTTGAATCCCGCAAAAGCGAATAATCCTTTCATGAAGCGCTTGCGCTCTCGAAACATTTTAATAGCGTCAGTCACTTTTCTATCCATTAGTCGGAAATCGCCCACATCTTCCGGAAGTTTGGGTTCTGACAGCCAGTTATATATTTTGTAGAACCACCCTGCGGTGATGCGCTTCGCCAAAGTATCCTGGGAGCGATCTGTCCTTTGGGCCAAAACGACCTCGAATCCCTGCTTCCATTTTTTGAGCATATCGATTATCAATTCTGGCGGATCTTGCAAATCACAGTCCATGGGAACAATACAATTCCCTTCTGCAAAGTCTAGTCCAGCCGTTATTGCTGCGTCTTTCCCAAAATTTCTAGAAAAATCTATAATTTTTATCTCCGGATACTTTCCCTTTAGACCGACCAATAATTCCAATGTGTTGTCTCTGCTGCCATCGTTTACACACAATACTTCGAAGTTTAGTTTCGCACGTTTCAGAATGGGAATAACCATATCAAAAAACATTTCCACAGATTCTGCTTCATTATAGAATGGAACCACGACGCTAATCTTTGCTCTCAACACCAGCATCCTTCACATTTACAAATGCGTAATACACGAAAAAATCGCCTCTCATCGGTATAGTATTCTCAAACAGTATATCCCTCCCATATACTTCTTGAATATCTTGCATTTTTTTATTATTTCTGTGACACAGAGAAGCAAGAACAACGTTTTGGCCGTGCGGCCGAGAGTCTTGGAAATTATATAGGTCGCAGTGTTCCACGTCGTAGCTGGATGGGGAGTTTTTCAAATATATGTGAAGGGCCGAGGTGGTCTTATCAGTTTTCAGAATTTTCATTTGTTCATGGCCACCGAATTTCGTACTCCAGTCACTATCAATCTGACGTGCAATTTCTCGAATGTTAATTGCGTAGGTAGGATCTCGATTTTGCAACAATTGGCGAGCAACACCGAGCTTCAATATCAATACAATGGCAAAGAAACAGGAAATTTTTCTGACAAAGTCGAAAAGTCGGCGAAGGTTCATTGATTCGTTAATTATCTGCAGATAGATCCCCACCATCATGAGCATATTGACTCCCCAGAAGCTTCCCAGGCGCATGCCCGTCCCCAGCGAGATCAAAAGCAACAAAATATTTGGTATGACAGTGGCGAACAGCACAAAATATTTTTCTGCCGAGTACCTCCTGTCAGGCCAGAGGCGAATTTTTTCCTGGGAGGCATGGGCACAGGCCCAAAAGGAGGAGGCAAAAAATATCGTCTGCATCGCCATGAAATTAAGCGTCGATAGACGGCTTCGCGTCCAATTTATTGATTTGTCCATCGCATATCTAAGAGAACTGAAATTGGTCTGCTCCATCCAAATTATATGCCAGAAAATACCAAATAGAAAAACTACTCCTGCGATGTAGATTTGTGGTCGCAAAAGCAATCTCCGCCCCTCCCTATTTAGGATGAGAAATAGAAAAATACATCCCAAATGCAGTAGAGCAAAATACTTACCGAGAAAGGATAGCGCAGAAACGACGCCCAACAGGATGGCATCTTCATTTTTTCCAAATTTCAGCAAACGTATGAAAAAGTAATCTACAGCTGGAACTAGGGACATCAGTATCGTGTTGGCATTGAATTTTTCCGTTCCAAACACCGAGCAGACCGATGCCATAAAAATTAGCACCGAGGCATATGATTTGTGCCCATCGCTATCCTCGATAAATATTAATTTAGAAATTTTAAAAATGAAGAAGAACGCCAGCAACAAATTCAACTGAGTCAGAATATATAGTGATTCCGGCCAGGAAAAACACAGTCTGTAAAATAAGTACGAAATCCATGCGAACAGCGGGGGATGTTTTCCATATCCTGGCTGCAGCTCTTTGCCCCAGTACAGATTTTCGATCATATCCTGCGGAATTAAATTCCTGGTGATCATTGGAATTACTGAAAATACAAAGAGATAAATGGCTATGAACCGCCTTAAAGCCGGCTTTTCATCTGCAATCCATTGGCTCTCCGTAGAGATTCCCATGTGAGCTAGGAATTATTTTCAGAAAGGACTTTTTTTATCCTCTGTGCTGCCTGATGATCAGGGATCAGATTCACGTACTCCTCATTCATAGCCAGATCGTCATTTTTGGATGGATCGATTTTTTCTATAGATTTTAGAACCTTAGCTTCATCAAAAGTCATTCTGACGACGAATCTATAGATCTGCTTTATGTCCTTAAAATTATTTTCCTCTACTTTTTGCCCAATGTAGATCCAGGTATAGTTGTCTTTATGCAGCGAAGGAGTACCGCACTTTTCTAGAACTTCATCCATGGTTGTCCTTCCGACCACAAAACCATTGGCATTTTCTTCCACTGTCACATTTCCACGGGAATTAACCCTTGGCTGACAGGCCGCGAGACATATGCCCAAAATCAACAGACAACTTCTCATCCTTCAATATCCATCTCAACTCCGATCAAATTTAATCATTATAAATGGAAATATCAATCGTTTGTTTTTTTTTACCATGACTTTTCTCTGGTGTGCAATCACGAATCGTTGCCAACTTTACTGATGTAATTCGTTGAGTATTGTACTACTATGCCGCTCGTGGAGGTTTGGGAATATTTGTGATAAAATTCGATTTGCAAAAAATGTCTGGAGTCGATGTATTGCCGATCGTTGAGGGTGGGAAGGGGATTTCTATCTCCAATGGAGAAACCTGCGGCACCTGGGCAGCCATGGGTGGAGTTGGGACGTTTTCCGCCGTAAACGCGGATTCCTGTAATGCGAACGGCAGCATCATTCCACAGACCTACACGGGAAAGTCACGCCTGGAACGACATCGTGAGTTGATTAACTATGCAGTCGCCGGAGGCATAGCCCAGGCCAAGATAGCTCGTGAAAAATCCAATGGAAAAGGTCGCATTCACATGAATGTGCTTTGGGAAATGGGAGGCTGTGAGGAGATTCTTGCTCGCATTCTCGAAGGAGCCAAGAACTGTGTGCATGGTATAGTATGCGGTGCCGGTATGCCGTACAATTTGGGAGAAATAGCAGCACGGTTTCGCGTCTACTATTATCCGATAGTATCTTCTGCTCGAGCTTTTTCCGCATTATTTCGCAGATCGTTTAAAGAAGTAAAGGAGTTTCTTGGTGGGGTGGTATACGAAGATCCATGGCTTGCCGGTGGGCATAACGGACTATCCAACGCCGAAGATCCCCTGAAACCTGTCGACCCGTATCTGCGCGTCGTGGAACTGCGAAAAATAATGAATGGCTTTGGTCTGCACGCTCTTCCCATAATTATTGCCGGCGGAGTATGGTGGCTTTCCGAATGGGAAGACTACATAAATAATCCTGAGCTAAGACCCACGGCATTCCAATTTGGAACCAGAGCTGTTTTGACGACGGAATGTCCTGTGGCCAGGGCCTGGCAACCTAAATTGATGTCTCTAAAACGTGGTGACGTAAAACTCACTCCGCTGAGCCCCACCGGGTTCTATTCCTCAGCTGTAAACAACAGAATGCTGGCTAATTTACTCGAATTACAGAATAGACAGGTGAAGGTGGTTGAAGATTCCGATCTAACTGTAAGCGTTTTCGGACGTGAGGTGCATCTTGATACAAATCTGAGAGAAAAGGTGCATAATTGGATAAAGGAAGGATTCCCGACGGCGATGCTGACTCCGTCCAATACGGTGGTATTTGTGACTCCGGAGCAATCCAGGCAAATTTTGCATGACCAGAGAAATTGCTGTGGCTGCCTGAGTGCCTGTCGCTTCAGCAGTTGGTGTCAGCACAAGGGATCAACGGGAAAAACTCCAGATCCACGCCGGTTTTGTATACAAAAAAGCCTCCAGAAGATAGCACACGGTGGAGATCTGGAGAGCCATCTAATATTTGCTGGACACACAGCCTACCGTTTTCGTGAGGATCCGTTCTACGAAAACAATTTCATCCCATCTACGCAACAATTGATAGATCGCATTCTCACAGGATACTAGTGTGGTGCAAAAAATAGGTTGTGGACTTTGGAACAAAAAATAAGGCTGAATAAAAAAATCGCAGAGAGTGGCATTGCTTCCCGTCGAGGAGCGGATAGGCTGATAGAACTCGGTCGTGTGTCGGTGGATGGAGAGATTGTGACAGCTCCGGTTTTTTTCGTCAACGCTGAATCAGAAATAT
Organism: Holosporaceae bacterium; assembly: GCA_031257475.1. GTDB lineage: Bacteria > Pseudomonadota > Alphaproteobacteria > UBA3830 > UBA3830 > JAIRMQ01. Next base: position 15,177 of record JAIROP010000022.1, on the reverse strand, counting down.
GTGTCGACGGCGAAAAAATCGGGGAAAAATTTGAAGAACTGATTATTTGGAAGTTTCACAAACCACGCGGCATCATAACAACCAGAAGTGATCCAAGAAACCGCAAAACTGTTTTCGATTTCCTGAGAAAAAGTGCAATTGGCCCTCATGCAGATCGGAGATTGCTGTGCGTGGGCCGACTAGACTACAACTCCGAAGGTCTGTTACTTTTCACCAACAGTGGGGACATGGCTCGCAGAATGGAACTTCCGTGCAGCGGTTTAAAAAGAGTCTACAGGGCGCGAATTCTCGGCCGTCTAACAGATGAAAAGATTAGGGAGCTACGGGAAGGTGTGATTGTCGATGGAATCAAATACGGATCCATCGATGTGAGTATCAATTCACGAAATGACAATCACCCCTCAATCAGTGATGGTGGCAGCGCCAATTCCTGGATTACTGTCACCCTGAGCGAAGGAAAAAATCGTGAAATTCGTAAAATCATGCAACATGCAGGCTGTGTGGTGAACCGTCTGATCCGAATCTCCTATGGTCCATTTAATCTGGGGAATTTAATATCCGGAGCCGTTCTGCGAACACCTCGGCGGGACGTGTCAGCCCTGCTGAAGCTGCTAAAAGCACCTCGGAGTCTTGACCTTCCTTTACAGCAGGGATAATCCAAATTATGCAACGATCTCTTGTCGCAGAATATCTTGAAAAAACTGTAATACTTATGTAAAAGATGAGCAGAATCCTGAGGAGAATATCATGGCAGTTCCCAAAAAGAAAGTTTCTAAATCCCGCAGGGATATGCGTAGGTCGCATCATGCGCTTACTTCCCTCAATCTTGTTGCCTGTCCTAATTGCGGAGAAATGAGGCTTCCACATCATATGTGTGGACACTGTGGAGTCTATAACAATCGCCAAATTCTGAGGGATAGGCGTCAAATCACCTAGGATTCCGTTATGCCATTTCCAGGGAAAAAGAAGACCATAGCCATAGACGGTATGGGTGGGGATAATGCTCCGGCTGCAATATTCCAAGGACTTGCGCAGTTGCATGACTTCGTGGGGTATCACTATATAATTTTTGGAGACCAAGGAGTCCTCAAAAAGCATGCAGTAGCAGTTCCGAGAGAAGTATCCTACGAAATTGTGCATGCGGATATGGCAGTTACGGCAGACATGGACGTGCGGTCATCCCTGCGGATTGGCCAGGGTTCTTGCATGGGCAAGGCAATAGAGGCGGTTCAAACTGGAGAAGCTGCTGCAGTGGTATCATCTGGCAATACGGGGATATTCATGGCATTGGCGAAAATAACGCTCAAGATGATAGAAGGCATAGATCGACCGGCCATAGCGTCTATAATTCCAGGCAAAAACGGCAAAATGGTGTGTTTGGATATGGGAGCTAACGCCGAATGCACAGTGAAAAATCTTGTGGATTTCGCCATAATGGGAGAGGCGCTAGCAAGATCCGTCTTTGATAAACAAAAGATTAAACTAGCTCTGCTGAACATTGGCACCGAAAAATCCAAAGGCAGTCGTTTGGTGAAAAAAACATCGGATATCCTGGCAAAGCTTTTCGATGATTACGTGGGTTTTGTTGAAGGCAACGATTTCGGAGAAGGAAACGTAGACGTGATAGTAACCGATGGTTTCACGGGTAATGTCGCGCTGAAAACCATCGAGGGAACAGCCAAATACATAGTATCTGAGCTGAAAGGCGCACTGGATTCTTCCATCTTGATCAGAATTGGAGCCCTATTGGCCATGCCGGCGCTAAATTCTTTGAAAAGAAAATTAGACCCAAGGCTATACAACGGTGCTATTCTGCTGGGACTCAATGGCGTTGTAGTAAAGGGACACGGAAACAGTGACGACGTTGGTTTTGCCAACTCTCTGCGATTTACAATCGATATTCTGAGAAATAGCATATTTGATCGCATAGGGGAACAGCTGGAAAAGTCAAAAATACATTGCGCTTCCGAATATTGTGAGGGCAAATGAACTCTGTTCCAATAGGTCTTGGTGTGGCGTTACCCAGTAGATGTATTACCAATACAGAGCTTCCCAAGGAGTTAAATACATCAGACGACTGGATTATCCAAAGAACCGGAATTCATCAGCGATACGTGGCAGGAGATGGTGAGACAACGGCGTCGTTGTCCACTGAGGCAGCACGCAAAGCGTTGGCTAATGCAAAAATACACCCGCAGGACGTGGATCTAGTCGTGCTTGGAACCACTACCGGAGATTACACTTTTCCAGCGACCGCTGTGATCGTGCAAAAGAATCTCGGAATTTCCAAGGGCGCGGCTTTTGACATCAGCGCGGCCTGCAGCGGTTTTGTCTTCGCCTTGGACGTGGCAGATTCCTATATCAAACTGGGAAAGGCCAGATGCGCCTTGGTGATTGGTGCAGACACCTATTCCAGAATCGTGGATTGGTCCGATAGATCCACCTGCGTTTTGTTTGGCGATGGGGCAGGGGCGTTGGTTATCCAGGCTCAGGAAGCCCAGAATCGTGGTTTAATGTCTTGCAGTATCCACTCGGATGGTAATTATTCGCGTTGTCTTTTGACCAGTGGAGGAGTATCCACCACTGGAAGCGCCGGTTCTATAAAAATGTTTGGACAGGAGGTATTTAAATTTGCCGTTGAGAAATTTTGTGAATCTCTCACTGAGCAACTGATAAATAATCACATGACCATAGACGACGTGGATCTGCTGATACCACATCAGGCCAATTCCCGCATAATTCAGAAACTGATAGAAATTTCCGGTATAGATGAAAAAAAAGTTTTGATTAACATCAGTAAATACGCAAATACTTCTGCAGCTTCCATTCCGTTAGCCCTAAACGACGTGAGAAATGCTTTTTTTTCCGGCGGAAACACGATGTTGTTATCCATGGGCGCAGGTTTTACTTGGGGTTCTGCATTGATAAGGTTATAATACTTTGAGATATGAGATAAGGAAATGCTAATGAAAAACAGTAATGTAAAAACACTGATCCGTTCTGATTTGGCAGAAGCCATAACCAACGAGTTCCGTGTAACAAAATTTATTGCATCGGAAATTGTGGAGGATGTGTTAGACGAGATTAGTGGAGCCCTCATCAACGGAGAGCGGGTGAAAATTTCCGGGTTTGGAACATTCATGGTTCGCCAGAAAAAAGAGAGGACAGGTAGAAACCCGAGAACACTGAAAAAAGCCGTAATAACGCCCAGAAAAACAATATCTTTCAGAGCTTCTCCGATTCTAAAAAAAACCATAAATGAGAAATAACCGGAGAGATGACAATGGGACTAATGACAGGAAAAAAGGGCGTTGTCATGGGAATAGCCAACGAAAGATCGCTGGCCTGGGGAGTTGCGAAGACTCTTGCGGAGCATGGGGCGCAGATGATTTTCAGCTATCAATCGGACATTCTATACAAGAGGGTGAAACCGCTGGCTGAGTCCATCGGGGATGTAGAGTTGATAGAGTGCGATGTTACCAACGATGAAAGTGTCGGGTCCTTATTTGCTAGATTCGGAGAGAAATTTGGCAAAGTTGATTTTATTGTTCATGCCATTGCGTTTTCGGACAAAAACGAACTGACCGGGAAGTATCTAAATACTAGCCGCGGCAACTTTTTGAGTACGCTGGATATATCCTGCTACTCATTCACTTCAGTCTGTCGGCTAGCACAGGATCACCTGGCCGATGTGGCGTCTATCCTCACTCTCACATACCTTGGCGCCGAGCGGGTTATGCCAAACTACAATGTAATGGGAGTGGCAAAGGCCGCCCTGGAGGCCAGCGTTAAGTATCTTGCCGTTGATCTTGGTGGACGAAGTATTCGTGTCAACGGAATATCAGCTGGTCCAGTGAAGACTCTGGCTGCAGCCGGCATCGACGATTTTCGCTATATCTTGACATGGAATCTGTATAATTCTCCACTAAAACGGAATACAACTTTGGCCGATGTTGGAGGAACGGCCGTATTTTTACTCAGTGACTTGTCCAGCGGCGTTACGGGAGAAATTGTGCACGTGGATTCCGGATATCACGTGGTTGGTATGAAGGCAGTTGATGCTCCTGATATATCAAAAGTGCCCCCAGTATAGCCAGTTATAGAAGGATGGTAAAGTATATCGTCTTATTTCAGTTGATTGTGCTGTTGGCATGTCAGTCATACCAGTGGAATTCTGAGAGAGAAAACAGGAAATATCTTGTGGCAGCACTAGCAATGCTAACTGCATCGTTGGCAACGTGGATCCTGGGAGATCAGTTGGCCACTCCCCGTTCGGAGTACACGTTTTTATGGAGTTTCACAGAGCAAATTCCCGGAGAGTTTGGTCTACTGTCGGATTCGCTGAGCATCGTTGCGGCCTGGATCGTTTGCGTAATAACTGCGATCGCCAATTGCTATTCCATAGGGTATGTGAAAAAAAATCTCGCCGTTTTTCTGCTTGCAATGAACGCGCTGGCAATGAACACAGTTCTCCTGGCAGCGTCGGCAAATCTCCTGCAGATGCACATTTTCTGGACTGTTCTTACGCTGCTATCGTACTTTCTGCTGACTTTCAATCCCAGAGGATCACCAGTAAAATCCTCCACTGGGATTGTCTCTGCTCACGCATTCGGAGATCTCGGGTTTACAATAGCAATCATTGCCCTATTCCAGATTTTCGGTAATTTTAATTTTGGAGAAAAGTTTTTTATTGGCAACGATCTACAGTTGAGAAGACTTGAATTTGTGGCTCTAGCCATATTGACATCAATCTTTTTCAAATCGGCACAACTGGGGTCAACCCGTTGGCTGTGCCAAACGCCGGAGGCGTCCATGCCTGCGCAGTCCTTGATCCATTCTGCGACCTTGCTAACAGCAGGTATTTTTCCTCTGATACGCCTGCAAAATGTGTTCGAATGCAGTGAGTTAGTGCAGAATACAATGATATTAGGGGGATTGGGCAGCATGACACTGTATTCCATCAAAGCGGTGTTTGCAGAAGAGCTAAGCGAAATACTTGCCTATTCATCCATTGCGCAGGTAGGAGCGCTGGTTGTCGCCGGAGGTTTCTCTGCCTACGGAGCAATGATAATAATGTACGTTTCCCATGCATTCTCCAAATCGGCTCTGATTTTTTCAATGGGATCAGTGGTCTACTCTCTCTCCGGAGAACAAAAACTCAGCAACATGGGAGGATTGTTCGAGCTGCTACCCAAAACATACATATCCAGTATTCTGACTGTTATTTCCATGGTAGGCGTCCCGTTGATGTCATTTTACTACTCAAGGAAGGTTCTATTGAACGAAATAGCTAGCGCCAATAGGGGATTGGCGTTAAACTGTATAGCAGTGGGGCTTGTCGTTGTTGCAGCCATTCTCACCAGCGCCTATTTGTTTCGAATGATCTATCTCATTTTTCATGGAAAAAGAAAATTGACGGAAACCAGTCTGGCCTATCTCAATGAAAACGATAATTTTATAATTTTTCCCCAGTATATAGCGGTATTCTTTGCAATTTTTTCCGGAGTATTTTTCTATTACGCCCTCTATGTTGATCTGATTTGGACCGATGTTTTTGCGTTCTCCTACGGAGCCGTCGGGGGCTATGCCATTTTTACATTTGTAACCGTTAATCTGATAGGAATTGCCGTAGCTGCCCTGATTTGCAAAGCCATTACTCCGAGGAACATTAGTATTCAATTGAATTATAAAGGAATAGATAAATTCAAAAAACACTTTATTCATATTGTGCAGAATTTGGATAGAAAATATTTTAGAAAGGTGTATTTGCTAATTGCAGGCAGCGGCAGATCAAATCATGCCGGTAGATAGTATTTTATTGCTCTCGATATCCATTCCTCTGATCGGAGCTATCTGCATATCCAGAATAGATGAAAGGGAATTTACGGCAAATGTAAAACTTGCTTCTCTCTGGACTACGGTCTTCGCATTTATAATCTCACTGATGCTATTTGAAGCGTCGGTGGAAAGATTTTCATTTCTGACTTTTGGGCCAAGTTTTATTTCCGTTCGCATGATTGCCATGACGACATTTTTAGTTCTCGTGGCGGTAATGGTTAGTCAGGATGAAATTAATATGGAGCTTAAAAAATTTCATATTTTGGTTTTAATTTTGGAGGCTCTGTTGATTGCCATTTTTTCAACAACAGACATTTTAGTCTTCTACGTGCTGCTGCAACTTATCATCCTAATCACATTCATTCTGTTGGAAATCTTCGGCAAAGATTCTATCTGTGCAGTAAAATTTTTCATTATCCTTTCCATTGGATCTCTTCTTCTGCTTCTTGGAGTAATATTTTTGGTGAATCTTACAGAAATCACAGACATAAATGTGCTGTCTAGGTATACGTTTAGTCCGAGACAGGAGTCAGTCATTTTCTGGACATTTTTTCTGGGATTTGCCAGTATAACGGCGCTGTTTCCGTTACACATCTGGTTACCGGATACGGGGACAGAAACTCCAACGGCATTAACCATATTGCTTCTTGGCATATTCTTGAAAATTGGCACATTTGGGATGCAAACCATACTATTGCCCATCGCCGAAAACAGCTGTGTTCATTTCCGGGGATACATCCTGGAATTGGCTACCCTGACCATGGGTTACGCAACATTGGCCGCCAGGGTTCAGCGAGACCTGAAGCACATTGTATCCTACATCTCCATGGGGCAGATGGCTTTGATAACCGCCGGACTTTTTTCCGGAAATGTTCACGGAGCAGCGGGAGCCTCGTTCAACACTATCATGCATAGCCTGGGAGCAACCGCACTGCTGATGGTAATAGCAATCATAGAAAATCGCGTTGGCAATAGAAATGTGGACGCCGGAATGATTCCACTCATACCATATTTTTCGCCGATAGCAACTGTTGCTATGCTGACATTCTTCTCTGTCCCATGGGCACCCAGCTTTCTTGGAAATTTTCTAATTCTGTCCGCCTGCTGGAATGAGCGTTTTCCAATCATATGTCTCGGAATAGGCTTCATAATTGCCTGCAGCATATCCCATGGATTTAAAATACACCGACAAATATTTAGTGGGATAAGTCGTCTGAAAAAAATGCCAATGAACCGGAAAGAGCTCGCAGGTTTAATCCCATTGATAATGCTGATTCTGGCTATTAGTGTCTACCCCAGAGTAATCTTGGATTGCCGCGGGGAACAGGCCAAGGAGAAGCGAAGATTATGATTTATCAATCAGAATTACTATTGGTTGTGTACATTTTCCTGTCCAGATTGCTCAAAAAAAAATACGGCCGCCAGGTGAATAGCTTCTGGATATTCATCGTGGTATTTTTTTTTCTAGGCCTAGAGGATGACTCAAGCAGAGCTAATTTTTCATTTCACTCTCCTAAGCATGCTGAATCCATACTAAAGGCTCTACTGCTTTTTGGGGGATGCATGGTTTCCTATGCTTTAAAAGGTCAGGACTTCGAGAAACAAACAGCCGTTGCTGTATCTGTATTTGGATCACTGATGGCAATATCCGCAAGGAATTTCTTATCGCTATTCATCGCGCTGGAAATAACTACCATTCCACTGCATTGGATGTTCTGGTCCGATTGTTCCCGAAAACAAACAGCGCAGGGAACGATACCATTGCTGCAGAACACGTTAAAATTGGTATTCACTGCAGAAGACCGCAGCGTTGCTCCGTATTTCATTTTTGCAATGGTAGGTACGGGAGCGTACGCTCTAGCAATAATTTGGATGTATCTTTCCATAGAATCATTGGATTTCAGTGAGATCCGATACTCCATCTCCTTCGGACATGGCCGTTCCCATTGGTGGATCACATTTTTGATGCTGAACTCTCTTACCATAAAACAGGTTGTTTGCCCCATTTACCTTTGGTTATCAGATACGGCTCACGGTAAAAATCTTTTGATTACACCATACCCACTGCAAATGGCGTCGCAAATCATTTTTTACAAATTGGTAACAAATGTTTTTTACTATCTCGACGGAATAAATATTTTATTAACTTTTGGGTTCCTCCTTATGGTTTGCAGTAGTTTTTCTCTGATATTTCAAAATAATATAAAACAGATTGTTATCAGATGCATACTATCCCAGATGGGAACCATGTTTCTCTGCTGCGCTTTTCCATCTCACAATGGATTGCAGGCAATGATGTTTTCTATGCTGGCCATGATTATTTCATTTTTCGGAATATCAATTGTGTTAAAATCGAGAAATATCAATACCCTAGCGGATCTTCCCGCAATCCACAGGGGACATATGCTTTCTGCAGCGGCAATATCAATTATATTTTTATCACTGATGGGGTATCCTCCCTTTTTAGGCTTCTGGAGCCAATTTTACCTCTGTTTGGCCTTAATGGGGTGGCGTACGGCGGCCTCTGTTATCCACTTGGTTCCATGCGTTTTTAACATGGTATGCATAGCCAAAATACTGGACGCTATCTGGTTTCCACGAACACAAGTAATGCCCAGATTACCACCTGATCACGTTTTAAGAAAAACTATCTACCTCATAACACTGATGTTGATTGCCATTGTTCCACTAGTTAACAGAGTATTTAGTCCAGTCAGAGTGGAATCCTACTTTGTGCGATAAGATAATTAAATTGTCCACTGTGGACAGCACACACAAGCTCGCCATCCGGTTGGTGGAGAAGAGCAAAGCCATGGAGTGCGTTCTCATGGCCGAGAGACAAACGAGCGGGATCGGCAAGTTTGGCAGGTCCTGGGAATCTCCTCGAGGTAATCTTTTCGCATCCTTGCTGAAGAGGTTTCCCCTTCCCCAGCAGGAGCCGGGCCAATTGTCTCTCACAACGGCAGCAGCAGTTCATAAAGCAATTTCTCGATATATTCCAAGCAATCTGTATTTACATTGGCCCAATGATGTCTATCATCAAAAATCTAAGATTGCCGGAATACTAATCACTGTGATAAACTCATGGGCGGTAGTTAGCATCGGCATAAATGTAAATTGCTCTCCAGGTCTAGATAATACTGCTAGCCTGAAGGAGGTTTGTGGGGGTGAAGTAGTCGCGTCGGAAAGAATGTTGAAGGATGTTCTCATTGCTCTACGGGGTTTTTTATATGTCCATGACTTTTCCTGCGTGAAGAAGTATTGGTTACGATATGTTGATGTAATCGGTCATAGCGTTACCGTCAAGAACGGTGAGAACTCTCTTGTGGGGATTTGCAGGGGTGTAGATAATAGCGGTAGGTTTATTTTAGAGAATAGCGGTCGAAACTTGTTCATATCAAGTGGGGATATGTTTTCTGGTGCGGAAGGTATGGTGGTGCGCTGTGAATAAAAAGATAAATGGGTTACATTTCGTTCCAGTGGGTGGATGTTCAGAAGTCGGCATGAATCTCTATGTCTATATCTATAACGATCAATGGATCATTGTGGACATGGGCATGGGATTCGATGGAAGTTTTGGGAAGGAATTAATTATTCCGTCATGCGATGAGTTATTAAAAAACAAATCTAAAATTTTAGCATTATTTCTGACGCATTCGCACGAAGATCACAGCGGAGCCATTCCATATCTATGGCCGATGTTGGAGTGTCCCATCTATGCTCGACCATTTGCCGTTGAGATGGCCAGGGACAAGTTGTCTCAGTTTGACATGGATGGTAAAGTTCCACTCATAAAAGTATTACCGAACCACGAAATAAAAGTTGGAGATTTTTCAGTGGAATTTATTCCGGTGGCCCATTCCACACCAGAGTCCTCAGCCCTTGCCATAACGACTCCGGATGGGATAGTTATCCATTCCGGAGACTGGAGAATCGACAATGATCCAGTTCTCGGATCCAAGACCGATGAAGAAAAGCTTAAAAGCTACGGCGACAAAGGCATATTGGCACTGGTCTGCGATTCTACAAATGTTTTCAAAGATCAGCAGTATGGAGCAGAGAAAGATGTGCGACGCAATCTCATAGATTTGGTGCGAAAATACCCTGGCAACAGGATATTGATTACCTGCTTTGCTTCCAATCTGGCCCGGTTGGAATCCTGCTATCTTGCAGCTAAGGAAAATGGGCGCCAACTGGTAATCGTAGGAAGATCTCTAAAAAAAATCGAAAGAATAGCCAAATTATCCGGCTACTTTTCGGATATTCCAGCCTTTTTAGACGAGAAACAGGTAAATTCACTTGATTCAGCAAAAGTTTTGCTAGTCTGCACAGGTAGTCAGGGAGAGGATAATTCGGCTCTTAGTAAAATATCAAACGGCACCCACAAGAGTGTAAAATTAAAAAAAGAGGACATTGTCATTTTTTCCTCCAGGGTTATACCAGGAAATGAAAAAATGGTTGGGGAAGTTCAAAATCTGCTGGCGGAGAACGGAGTAAAAATTATCACCAATGTGGATAACGAAATACATGCCTCCGGACATCCGAGTAAAGAGGAATTAGTGCATCTATATGATTTGCTGAAACCGAACACTATTCTTCCAATACACGGAGGGAAATTGCATCTCCACAGGCATGCCGAAATTGCCGAGGAGTACGGTATAAAAAATATTCTTGTACCTCATGACGGAGCGCTTATCAAGTTTTCCGGGGAAAAACCAGAGATAGTCAGCGAATTCCACACGGGAAGGCTGGCAGTTGATGGGCGCAAGCTGCTGCCTGTAAATGGTCTGGTATATAAACAGCGCGAAGAAATCTCCAATAGCGGGCTTGTCAGTGTGTGTCTCAAATATTCCAAAGGATCCGTTGGCATGCTGGACATGGTATGTCTTGGCATATTCGAAGAATCTGAGCAGATGGAAATGGCAGACATAAGAAGCGATATCGCTTCGGAAATAAAATTGTCTCTGGATGGTCTTCTAAAGACTCGTCTCGACAGCAATAAACTGAAGTCCCTGGTAGAGAAGCTGATAAGAACGGTATTCGTGGAAGCCAGAGGGAAAAAGCCAGTGGTGGTTACCCATATTGTGGAGTAGGTAGTGGATTGGTATCGGTCCCCTGCTGGCCGTGGATTGGGCGTATTTGTAGATAGTAGCATTTTCTACCTGAGTCCAGTGCTTTCCTCTCGTATTTGGTTTCGCCGGGATAGCAGTGTGGCTTGACCGTAAGCCCTTCTTTGTTACCACAATACCTGGCGTTTGGGACAGTTCTCAGATTTGCCAAAATCTCCAGCATATAGCCCTCGTGGTCTGTTGCCACCATAAGGTTTCCAGCAGCGGAGAGCTTTTGCATCAGCTTGTTGATAAATTTCGAAGACAATAATCGTCTCTTATGATGTCGCCGCTTTTTCCATGGATCTGGAAAAAGCACATAGACATCCCGTAGTGACTGTTCCGGCAATTTTTCCAACAACAGGCGTGCATCGCCCTTAAAAATATGGACATTTTGCAAATTACGCCCGTGGATATCGCGCAGCATAGTGACCACTCCGTTTTCAAAGGGATCGCAGCCGATAAATTGCATATCGGGATGGAGATTAGCCTGCTGCAAAAGTAGTTCTCCATTACCGAATCCTATCTCCAGAACAACTTTCCTCCCCAGCTTCTCAGCACAGATCTCCGGAATGTCCTTCTCCGGATCGTTTATTCCATACAATTTATATAGTGTATGAATGTCATTTTTCTGGGCATCGCTTAGTCCTCTGTGCCTTTTTCTTCCATAGGAAGGAATGATGTACTGATTTTCCATGAAATATCTCCTAAAAATTTATTGTGTACCCTTGGAAAAATTGTGGTGACATTGTAGATTGAAGAGCGCTGGTTTAAAAGGGTACGTTATGAAGATCAATGGAAGCGAACTGCGGCTGGGCATGCTCATTGAGCACAATGGAAAGCTGTGGACTGTCTGCAAGCTTCAGCATGTCAAGCCTGGCAAGGGCGGTGCCTATATGCAGACGGAACTTAAGGAAATAAAGACTGGCACAAAGCTGAACGAGCGATTTAGATCCGATGGAACTCTGGAACGGGTCCGCCTGGATGAGGAAGAGTGCCAGCTTCTTTTCATGGATGGAGATGTCTTCACTTTCATGAACATGTCGTCCTTCGATCAGCTGCAGATCCACAGAGAGATGCTAGGGGATAGCGCAAAATTCCTACAGGATAACATGTTGGTGAAAGTCAGCTTCTACGATGGACAGATTATGGGCGTAGTTCTACCAGACTCTGTCGTCATGGAGGTAGTGGAGGCCGATGCGGTTGTCAAGGGGCAAACGGCGTCTGCCTCCTACAAACCAGCTGTGCTAGAGAATGGTCTGCGCATTTTAGTGCCACCCCATATTGAATCTGGCACACGAATCGTTGTAAACACATCGGATGCTTCGTACGTGGAGAGAGCAAAGTAGCTGGCCCGGATGGCGGAATTGGTAGACGCGCTAGGTTCAGGTCCTAGTCCACGCAAGTGGGTGGAAGTTCGAGTCTTCTTTCGGGCACCATTTAGGGAGTTTTGGTGGTGAATTTATACAGGAATGATATTCCATCAGATTTGGTGTTTCAGAATAGCGTTGCCGTAGATACGGAAACCATGGGTTTGGTCACCAAAAGAGATAGATTATGTCTGGTGCAGCTCTGCTCAGAGAATGGGGATGTTCACCTGGTGCAGATGCAGAAAAATATGTATCACATGGCGGAGAACCTCAGGATATTGTTTACCAAGGAGTCCGTGCTCAAGATATTTCACTTTGCAAGATTTGATATTTCTATTCTAAACTATACATTTGACATACACGTGGCTCCCATCTACTGCACCAAAGTGGCCTCCAAGCTGGCTAGAACCTACACAGACAGGCATGGCCTAAAAAATCTGTGCAAAGAAGTTTTGGATGTGGATATCTCCAAACAGGAGCAGTCCTCCGACTGGGGCAGGGAGCAGCTATCTAATGAACAGCTGAAATACGCGGCCGGAGATGTGCTGTATTTGCATGGACTGCGGTCCAAACTGGATAAAATGCTGATCAGAGAAGGGCGCATGGATATTGCCCAGAAATGTTTCAGGATTTTAGAGTTATTTCCCGATCTAGAATTGGCCAATATTGATCCCGAGGAATTATTTCTCCACTAAGTCCCTATATTTTTTTTTGTTTTGCAAACGAAGCATTAACTTTTTTCTGCTATAAATAAATACGTTCAATAAGACACTTAGAGGTGATTGAAATGAAAAAGGTAATTGCTAGACTTCTTTCAAAACCGAGTAATTCTGAGGAATTTCTAGGAGCGTCAGGAGCACAGGATGGCAGAGTATTTGAAGTGGGCGGGGATCCGAGCAGTGGAGTGGCTCGGAAATTACCGGAAAGACGAAGGTTAGGAAAAAAGTCTATTGTACTCTGCATTGTGATTTCCGCTGTTTTACTCATGCAACCTGCGGAAGTCGTCTATAGCTCAGATGGCGCTGATCAATCCTCCGAAGTGGGGGATCATAGGAAAGAGAAAAAGCATCACAAGAAAAAGAATAAAAAAAATAGTGATGATAGCACATCATCAGCCAGTGATAGCTCAGATGAAGGAACGGAAAAAAAGCATAAGAAGAAAAAACGCCGTCACCATAAAGATAAATCACAGACTCCCCCAACTGATGGAACTGGTGATGATGCACAATCTACTCAAGCAGATGCGCCCGTTGATGAAGCACGACTTCCTCAAGCTAACAGCGCTGATGATCAATCTCCTGAAGTAAATCGAACGAATCATGAAAAAGGAAAGCATAAGAAGAAAAAACGTCGTCACCATAAAGATAAATCACAGACTTCTCCAACTGCCGGAGCTGGTGATACGCAGCAGGAAGACAAGCATCCTAGGAAAAAGAAAAAAAAGCATAGTTCTAACAGATTGAACAACAGTGAGCAGACAGAGGCATCTCTGTCCTCTGATGATGCATGGATGAATGTTGTGGGAACTGCTGAGGAGTCTACTTTTGAGATGGTTAGTGCTGAAAAAATGGCAGTTGAGTCCGCACAGATTGTAGCACACAACGACGCAGATAGCAGGATTGTCCCGGACGGAATTAGGGAAATCGAAACATTTGAGTCTGAAATTCCAGTGGAAGACAGGGCGATGGCTCAGGCACCAAATCTAGGCCATCGAGGTGATTCCAAGGGGAGTACAAAACTACGGCAACAACTGGAAAAATACAGGCAACTGTTCGGTCGTAGCTTGCCACCTGGAGAGCAAAGCAAAGAGCAAGCCTAGGGGAAAAGTCGGTTTAGTGTACTGAATGATATTTAATCCGACAGTGAGGTATACACTATTCGTTATGAAGGTTCATTTTTTATATGATATAATTATAGTAGTAATGGAGTTGGAGTATGAACGAGTACAGAGAAGATTTGAGTGGAAGAGTGGTAGGATACGTTGAATCCTGGCATAAATAACGAGAAGCGGCGGAGAGATATGGAGTATCGGAACGTGTACCATATGCAATTGGATTAAGCTGAAAAATAAGACTGGGAGCTTGAAAGCAGAAGCGGTTCCGCGTAGTCCGCATAAACTACCTGACGAGGAACTTTTGTCCTATGTAAAGAAGCGTCTGGATGCGTTTTTGAAACAAATTGCCGAGCATTTTCGATGCGGCATATCCTCTGTGCACGATGCGCTGAAGCGTCTTGTGGTGACATATAAAAAAACGCCATTTATATCGGGAAAGAAACGAAAACGGTTTACCGATTTTGTAAAAACGACACAGGAAAAAGTCGTCTAGTTTATGAATCAGGGATTGACGAGTATTTGCATCGAGAACATGCAAGAGCTGCACGAGGAGAGAAAATTATTGCGGAGATTCCGGGAAAAAAGTTTGCGCGCCAGAGTATAGTGGCTGCAAAATGCGGAAAAAATGTGATTGCACCGTTAGGATATGAGGGAACCTGCGACTCAGAGTTGTTTTTATGGTGGGTAGAAACGATGCTTGTCCCCAAACTTAGAAAAAACAAATTGTCATTATGGATAACGCCTCAATTCACAAAAGAAAATAGATTCGGGAAGCCATCGAAAAAACCGGTTGTCACCTCGTGTATCAACCTCCGTACTCTCCGGATCTAAATCCAATTGAACATTTTTGGAGCTGGCTGAAAAGAAAAATCCGCATTTCGCTAACAGAACCTAATAGCAGAAGATATTATTAGGTTCTGTTAGCGAGAAGCAGAAAATTTTAGGAAAGTTGTATAAACCTTATAAAGGTTTAAAAATGAGGTTTATACAACGATGGATCATAACATACCTGAAGAAGCGTTTCAAA
>JAIROP010000015.1 GCA_031257475.1 Holosporaceae bacterium | reverse complement strand
CCAAAAATTTGACGCAATATTCTTGCTATGCGACGAAAACCACAGCCTTCTAAATACAGAACCGTCGCCATATATTTCGCGAACGTCGGATGCTTCTCCCTGCCATCTCCTTCCTCCTGATTCCTTTCACAATTTTTGCAAAAATAACGCTGTTTCCCACTCGTAATTCCTTTCTTCCTCAACTCTTCACTTCCACAAAATTTGCATGCCATTTCATATGCCTCCATTAACAATATCCCTGATATTATAACATGCTATCTATATGACGCAATTCCTAAACACACTGCCATTGATAAATACAATCAATTGGCATACCATAAAAATGCTTCCGACAATCATTACTTATATGACAATTCGGATACATAAAAATACGCCGCCGTCAGATTAAATCTCCTTCAGTACACGCCCGATAAATTTCAACAGTGACAAATAACGCAATAGGACGCCTTAACTACTTTTTAGGAGATTTTGTAGTAGTGGTTTGTGGAAGTGGTTTTGGAGTGATATGACCGGCACAGTCTTGACTATTTGTACCCGCGGGGGGGGGGAGCAATTCTCTGAAATTTGAGGGTTTGTGCGGCCCTTATTTGACAAAAGCCAGCCCAGCTGTCAATTCATTTTTTCTTCATTTTCCCCCATTTCCAAATATTAGACCTGTTGCAAAAGCCGATTTTTGCTCCTCAAAATCAGGAGCTTCAGCAGCCTTACGCAGCAGGTTTATTTTAGGTAGAGTTATTTTTCTGGATTTGCGCGCCCTTTTTTGGTTCGCGACGACGAGGATGGCAGTTCATGCCTAGGAAATTTTTCCGTCGTCTGAACCGAAACCGGCGGGAACTGGAGCATCTGATCCAAAACTGCTGGAAATTGGACCATTTTTTTCTGACCCAAATGAACCTGCGTCGGTCGATGCGGGGCTATGTGCTGATATTGGTGGCGGTGCTGCTTCCCGTGGTCATAGCCATGGTGCAGTTTGCGGTGAAGAGAGTGCAGCAGTCTCACAAGACGTCGATCAAGACCATAGCGACTGCGGCCGTTGGCCAGGCGGTGTTGGAAAGATATAATCCTGGGAAGACCTGGAATCAGCAGAAGGCAAAGGTCTACTCCGCAGCTGTGCAGGCGCTCTGCGACCGCGCCTTCGAGCTCAATCGAGATATGATCATGACCCCTTCGTCGACGCCTGTCTACTATCTGCAGAAGAATCTGACGCAGGATATTTCCAGCGTTCTTACCGATCACAGTTTCAATCTGACGAAGGCGTATACATGTCTTTCGTCCCAGGGGCTCAGCAGCGCATATTTCAGCGGATATCTTGTTTCCGGCGCCACACTGATAACGGCTAACTCTTTGTTTTGCGATGATTTTCCGATAACGGATATGGTTTTCAATTCGTCCAGCCATCAGCTTTCGTTCAAACTATATACAACTTCTTCGACAAATGCGATCGAGTCCCACAGCACCGTTTTTGCGGATCCGACTGCCACCGGGAACACGGAGAAACTCAATCTGGCGCTGGATACAACCGATAATTGCATATTATGCGATGTTGGCTGCCTGGGCAGGGAGGTGAAAGCATATCCGGCCCGCTGCGACGTGGACATTGTGCTGACGCTGCCGACGAACCACGCCGCCTGCACGTCGAACAACGGCAATTCCGCCACGGCAACTCCTATCGTGGAGATTGCCCGGGCCTATCAGACATTTCTGAAGAATAACTTTCTCCACACCCGGGGAGTGGCGGTCGGAGTGGTACCCTACTCGGCCAAAATCTCTCTGCCGCCGAATCGCACGGCCTGGACCGTTGGAATTCCGCCGATGACCAGCGGACCGAACCCTGTGGCGGCGGTTCCGAATCCTCCGTATATAAAGCAGGCCATCGCCCAGGGCACCGACGGCCAGGCGGGCGGAGACATTGCAGCCACGGGAATTCTGTACGACTGGGGCGACGCCAACGTCGGCTGCCCCATCATGTATCGCTGCGGAATCGTGGAGCAGTACCGGGGCGTAAACCTCTACAGGGGATCAGCTTCGACGACGATCCCCACAACTCCCACAGCCGCCAACAGCCTCCTGCTATCCACGGCGGATCCAGCGACGGCCGTTTCCGGCGCCTATCCCTATAAATTCCTGCGGATGAATACGAATCCCTGCTACCTCGGACACTGCAACCTGTTGGCGGGCATGTGCGAGAGGACCTGCCCGACATTCATGGCGAATCCATACTTCATCACGGAGCTCACCGACGACCTGGAAAAGGTGATCTACGATTTCAGTCTCATTCGACCGATCGACGACACGCATAACAAATCGAATTTCCTCTTCCTGGCGATCCAATGGGCAGAAAATCTGCTCAGCGGGTGGACGTCATACCCCAGCACCTCTGCTGTCAGCGACCAGAAATGCGCGCATCCAACCCGCGGCAGCAAAAAACGCGCTGTCATTTTGATCGTCAACGCGCCGGACAATTTCGAACCACAGGAATTAACCTATCTCGGATTCAACAACGACGCCTCCGAAATACCCATGTTCGAATCAGACACAATCAACTTCGCACACAACTACGGCAACCCAACCAACAGCCCCACAACCTCCCCGGTAAAAGGAACAAAAGGCGCTCTCGTCTACACCACAACCTCTGGTTCCGTCTCCTATAATACAACCTCAGGCCGCTACGAATGCTCCGAAACCGCCTCCGCACGCCTCTCCTTCCCATCCAAAGGCCTCCTCAAAATCGTTGTGAACAGACGGTCATCCAGTGTCACATTTTACAACGACAACGATGTTAGCGACTGCCAAGTGGACGGTACGGCGGTCACTCTTGGTACCGCCTATCCTCTGGTGGCTGCCACAACCTTCACCTTCAGCGGACCAACCAAAGAGATGTGGAACTGGACACATAATTCTGTAAACCTCTCAGACAATGCGCACACCGGAGGAGTGAATTTCGGACACAACCTTTCGCTCTACAAGGTAAAATACGCTCTAAGCAACGCATCCATATCCTCGGCTACTCTGTCAAACCAAATCCTACGCGGCTACGCCCACTATGGTTACGGATCCAATCCGGCACCAAAGTCCATAATACCAAACTCTAATCATATAAAAACTAACGACAGCAACTACTGGGATCCCTGCGTTTCCATGGATGATCGGGATTCCTTCCTTAATGCTGACAATGGATGGGTCTGGGGAAGCACGTCGTCTCCACAATTTGCTCAGATTAAGGCATATAATTTCTTTGTGGCATGCTATGGTTTGACGAAAAATGCAAAATTTCTGATGACTGCAGCCGGGACTCTGGACAACTATGACTCAGCAGATCCAGTAAATCCTTATATCTCCATGCAACCCATCAGCGGTGCATGGCCACAGATAACCAGAATCGTCAATGGTAATAAATACAACGTCGCAAACCTGAATAACAGCACCTACACGGTCAAAAACAGCGACAGAATCACCATCTTTACTGGAAGATTCAAGTATCTATCAAGCAAAACATATACGGGAAAAACAACATCCTTCAGGTGCGACGCATTCTGTGATTGCGGTGGAACAACATACAAAAAAAATATATGCAGTGATCCCTATGGAAACACCGGAGAAGTGATTTTTTACTATAACCAAAATAATTGTGACAACAACGGAGATAATAAGTGTAACAACCAATATCCTTACGCAAACGAGACAGGCGGTAACAGAGCCGGATATAAAGCAACCACGGTCAGTGGGTGGACAGCCTCTACTCCTGTATTTCGTGAATGGACGAAGGATGGTGTTGGAATAAATGTTACAAGTAGTGGCGCAATAGATGGTCTGCGCGTTTTCTTTGAATTTTCTTTGCATTGCACCGAGAATTACGACGCAAATGGTACGAAAACTGGAGATTGTTCAAGTTATACCAATTCCGAGACAGGCAATTTTAGTAGCACATGTGGCAACTGTTGCAGTGGAGGCAACTGCAATAAATATGATAGATGCGGAAGATGTAATGAGACCTCGAATAATAATACTTTTACTTTTAATTCCACTTATTCCAATTTTCGATATGATCTCAACAATTTTTTCTTCGTGAATCTTGGGACAAAATCATACCTTGCTTCAGCGACATTAGATCAAATCAAGAAAAATGCTTACATTGGCACACTGTCTAACGACGGCAGCTGGTTAGCTTTCTGTGGTGACGGGGAACTCTCCGTGACGGTTACTCCCATCTCCGGAGAGTTTAAATTCACAAACATCAACAATTTGAGCGGAAATCTGGCAAATGCGTCAATTGAGTTCGGGGGAGACGCTTCCAACGTGTTTACAAATAATACTTTCTACGCAGTCAACGAATTGCAGACCTTCTACATCCTCCCGGAGCAAATACCCAACACCACAGATGTCAACGGAAATTATTACGTTAACTTCGGCATGACCAACCTCGTCCTCGTTTCCGCTGAAATCACCAACCAACCGGTGGAAACCATAATGCCCACCTGCTCCCTGTCGGGAACAAGCAACGCGCTTGGATCATCTAATCAGAGTGCGATCATCACAACCAATGTGAAAGCTCCACTTACAGTCTCGGCAAAGACGCAGACCAACTGCAGTGTCACATTTTACACCGACAACGGTGTTAGCGACTGCCAAGTGGACGGTCCAGCGGTCACTCTTGGTACCGCCTATCCTCTGGCGGCTGCCACAACCTTCACCTTCAGCGGACCAACCAAGGATATGTGGAACTGGGTGCATAATATGTCGCCTAATGGGGAGATGAACGGGAGACCTAATACTATTGACCTCTCAGACAATGCGCACACCGGAGGAGTGAATTTCGGACATAATCTCTCGCTCTACAAGGTAAAATACGCTCTAAGCAACGCATCCATATCCTTGGCTACTCTGTCAAACCAAATCCTACGCTGTTACGCCCACTATGGTCATGGATCTTCAGGGCTTAAGAGTATTATTCCTAATTCTTCCGATCATGTCTGCAGTTCTGTAACAAACGCTGACGCTGAAGAGTACCTAGATCCTTGCATTTGTCCAAACGGTAATGGAGATCATTATAATAGGAATGACGGGTGGATTTGGAATACTAGTACACCTCAGTATGCACAAGTTAAGTCATATAATTTTCATCCTGCCTGTTACGGTGTTCAGAAAGTTAAATTTCTTATGACTGCCCATGTTCTTACGGATTATGGAGAAAAAGAACTAGGAGTGCATGAATCCGGAGGATGGAAGAGCAAAGAAGTTATTGTTGGTGGCAACAAATACAATGTGTTTAATCTGACAAATGTGAATTCAGCATATTCTGACAAAGTTCTAGTATGTACGGGGAGATTTCAATATAAAAGCAAAGAATCACGTACAGTTACGTCTACTTTTAGATGCGACGCGTTTTGCGAATGTAGTGGAGACACATCGATAGATAACGAATGCTGTGATTCAGTCGGCAACAAAGGAAAAACGTCGTTTTGGTATCCAAGAAGCGTGGCCACTGGAATTCCACATCATCCTCCACCAGGCGAGAGCAATTATGAATTCGGAAAAAACGGAGGAAAATCTTTCTATCAAACAGGACCAGGCTGGTCTGGATCATCTACTTTTGTAGAATGGACAAAAGACGGCAGTTCCACAGACGGTCTCCGTGTTAGATATACGTTTACTTGCGATGCTTATAAAACATATGATGAAAATGGAGATGTCACCGACTCCAATTGGCCCGAAAATTTGACCTATTCTTGTACCTGCGGAAATCAGCAATGCTCTAAGGACAATAGTATCAAGCATAACGATTGCGGAAGGTGCAATGAGGCGGATTGGAGTGCAACAACAACAAGCCAAACATATTCTCCATATCGTTATGATTTGAACAATTTCTTTTTTGTAAATACCGAAACAAAATCATACAATCCCAACGCCACCAAAGATGACGTCATTGAAAACAAGTGTATAGCAACACTGGAGAAGGAAAGCGAGAAATGGCTCTGCTTCTGTGGTGACGGGAAACTGGAGGTGAGGATTACTCCCACTGGAACAGTTTCCGGAACAATTGCTCATAAAAACGCCTCTAATGCGGACGCGTCCACTACGGTGACTAACTACAACAGCCAAACCATCACCATTGATCCGGCAACGCATCTCTACGAGCCCCAGGGAGACGGGACTTATAAAATCAATCTGAGACTGACCAACGTGGTCGTGTCGAATCCGGCAATGGTTAGTACGACGCTAGTCCTGCGATACAAGCATCCGAACCTGGTCGATGACGGAGTCAAAAATGTGCGCATCGTCGATTTTAATAAAAGTGTGAACGGCAAGCCCCAATCCCATGGAGCAGTTGTTTTCGGAGGCGATGCCAACGGCTCCCTCGTAAGTAAGAGCTACTCAGACTATCAACACCTGAAATACTGGATCACCACTGGCCACTATAATCACATGTATCGTACGGACTCGGATACGACGAAAAATGTCGGCGACTACTTCATGCATCTCATGGACGTCGATGGAAATATCCCTAGCATCCAATGGTTTTTTAGCAGCAGCGCCACCGGAGATTTCGGTACATATGCGGACTCGTACTCATTTTCTGGGTTACATCGAGTGTTTTTCCCCTTGGGAGAGCAGGAATATCACTCCAGCTACGGCGCAAGGGTCAATCTAACATCAGGAGGGAAAATGGCGTTTTTCCTGGGCGGATTCACCATTCCCATAAATCATGCTCTGCAAAACAACGGATTTCAGGCGACTTCCGGAACTCTAAACTCAACGCTGAGTACCACGCCCAACGCCGCCGTGGCAGCAGTCACAGCCGCTGCCTACGATCAATTGAGGACAGATTTTCCTGCGATCGACACAGCGACCGATACCGGTACCCGGGTCTATGTGATCAAATACGGCTCAGGTTACACAACCGTACTGGATTCCCTGGACGACGATGATGATGGGGTCAAAACCTACTCCGCATCCTCGGAAAGCACCCTCATAGCCAGATTGCACGAAATCGCCAACGATATCAAATCCTTTGCCCAATACACCAACGCTCGGGTGGAGGAGACAATACCATAGAAAACCAGCAAGAAATAAGAAATTCCCCTTCGACATACAAAAAAGAACCAGTCTTGATTGCCACTACTTTGATGGTCGCCTTCATAAATTATGCCCATAGGCAGCGATAGAAACGCTGCCGCTGATTCTACTGACAGAAGCGATACTGTTTTTCTTCTCATACAGAAATTTGAAAAAATTGCGATTGTTGTATGTGAAATCCGTGACAACGCTTTGCATGATCAGCGCGATTGTTCTTCTATCTCCTCCAATAACGAGCGCTCATTTAACTGCGTTTATCACCATAGTGATGCTATCGGCTATAACGCTTCGCCAGTTCGCCACTTGGCATTTTATTGGATACGCGGGGCTGATTTACTTGCTTTCTCTGGATAATTTAAACATGTATGACAAAATTTCCAGCATGCATATTGTACTGCATTTATGTGCCGCACTCTATTTTTTGCTCTGCTTATTTCGCCGACGATCAATCGCTTTCATAATTGTGTTGGGAGTATTATTTGGAGGAATTTTTCTATACAGATATCCAAAATTTCTACTTGGAATAGTCGGTGGAGCCAGTGATTTTCTGCGCAGTGTGTGGTTTCCAACCATTAAAGATCTACAATCTCCGCTGGATTCCAATTTCATGAACCATCTGTGTTTCTGCGTCTATGGAATTACGATATTTGTAGCAATCCATGACAAAATATGCGTTTTGATTAATAAAAGAGCTGAAAATCTTGATATTTTTTGGTGGTTATTGATAGTCGTAAACATGGTCTACTTCGCCTTTGCCTGCGTTGTGATGCGAATGGTTCCGATATCTGCCGTTTTCAGCTTACCTTTGATACTGGAATTTGGTCTAAATGGCACTGCAACGAAGTTGCTCCAGCCCAAAGTTGCAATTGTCAGGGTCTGCACACTGATCTTGTTTCCTTCAATTATCCGAAAATATGGCGGATTAACAGAAGCACATCAAAATGATGGCGACGTCATAATAGGGATCAAATAGCGATACGCGCTCAAAATCAATAAGATACCAGTTCCCATTTGAGTAGATCATATTTTCTGGATGAAGATCCAAGTGGCACGGTACGCTATCAATTGGAGAAATGTTTTGGGAAGATAGAACCTGCTGAATTAATTCCAGCTGTTTTCCAGATCCCTATCTATTTTTTTATGAGTTTATTGAAAACTTATAACTTTATCATTTGAACCTAAATCGTCAGGCTTAATTCCGCATATTTTTTTGCCGTCCACAAGAACATCGTTGACCCATTTCAACAGCACGCTTTCTGCTGCTTTTCCAGCTACCACCAGTTCTTTTTGTACAACCGTGTAGACAGTGATTGGTATTATTTTTTGCAGCAGAATGCGCAAATGTTTCGCATTCCCATCAACAACTAGTGTTGGAATAAAGATATTTGCCAAAACATTACCTGCAACGTCCCCTTTCCATTTCCTGTTCACACCATGGGCTCACCCTATCTACGCTTATGACGAGCCATCTATTGGCTGAAAGCCTGCTGTCCGTATCCAAACCCAGAGCAGGCAGCACAGAGCTATTTCTCAGATCCGGCATTTCTTTGCTGAAGACGTGCTCTACAGTAACACCATCAGTATTGATATCCAGTATTATCTCAAAATTCTCCGGATCCAATTCCTGCCCGAAAAACGACTGCGCCTTCACTTCGATTACCTGTAACAAAAAAATCAATGGGAACAGTCTCATTAATTTCATCTGTTCTTGTTACTTTCAATAACTGTTTTCAACAGTATCAAAATTAATGAAAAATTGCAATAAATTTGTTAGGCAACGCCCTTTACTTCCAATCGATAATGCTGGTGCAGTCGCGCTACCCAAGCCTAAACGGCAAAACCTTAGACTTCTTTCGAAACAGAGATGTTTTGAGGAATTTTTAGGAACAGACGAAGAGCAGGACCGCAGAGTACATGTGGTATATGAGGATCCGAGCCTCGGAGCGACGCTGGAATTACTGGAAGAGCGAATGTTTCGAAAGAAGTCTATTATTTTGGGACTGCCCTATAAGTATAGCAAAATGCGGAAAATCCACTGATTTTACAATGAGTTATGTCTCTATCGGAAACATCGTTCAAAATTGACGATTTTGTTGAATATTCAAAAGTGCTCATTTTTATTTTTTACGATCAATGCGCTCATATACAAAATTTTTCTGAATTTTTTTGATCCAATTTTTGATATACGTGATCCATCATTAACAGATGTTCCAGATAAAGAATGAGATGTAGTAACTCCCACGAATGCTGCGTATTGCTTCGCGCTTTTGAAATTATCGATGTCTGGCATATCGGCTAAAATATAGGTCATATTGAACTACTGAGAAAACTCGATACATTTCCGAAATTGCGACAAGTAATCAAGGGATGGTTGAGAAATGGAGTTATGGAAGGTGACGTATTCCATAAAGCGAAGGATGGAACACCACAGGGAGGAGTAATATCACCTCTGTTGGCCAATATCGCGCTTCATGGAGTGGAATACGAAACTAAGAAAATGCTTGAGGACGACCTTTTTCAATATGCGAAAAAGAAATACTCTATCGTTAGCCGCAATACGGCAAGAAAATCCATAAGCATAATTTGCTACGCCGATGATTTTGTGGTTATACACGAGAGCGAAGAGATAATTCTAAAAGCAAAGAAGTTTGTCGAAGAATGGCTCAGCGGAATTGGGTTGGAGTTAAACCAAGCCAAAACTCGCGTAATCCACACATTGAAGTTGAAAGATGGAAACAAAGCTGGATTTGATTTCTTAGGTTTTTCCGTAAGACAGTATCCTGTAACAACTGGCATAAGAGAATATAAAACGTTTATTAAACCGAGCCTGGAGAACCAAAAAAGCTACAAAAAAGCTATCAGTGAAAGATTGAAATACTTAACAGCTGCTACGCAAGAAGAGATAATATACCCAATCACGACGAAAAATAGTATTTTATGGCCTAATCTTTATTGCAATTTCAGCATTTTTTAACTGAATCCCGCCGTGATTGGGTATATGTATCAAAAACTCTGGAAATGGGCTCGGTGGAGACATCCAAGGAAAACGCTCGGATGGATTAAACGCAAATATTTTCGCAGATACAAGGGAAGCAACTGGAGATTTGCGACATCGGACAAGCACCGACTAGCATTTCATAGTGAAACTCACATCATGCGTCACGTGAAAATACAGGGTACAAGAACTCCATACGACGGAGACCTTCAATACTGGAGTAAACGCTTCAGGAAGAAGCCATCGATACATTATCTGGCTGAGAGGTGTATATGACAAATACCAGATTACTGAGGAGCCGTATGAATCGAAAGGTTCACGTACGGTTCTGGAGCCGAGTCGGGCGGAGCGATCTGCTCGGCTATAGGTAACTTTTGCATGTGAATGGAGAAAAAACGGAATGAACGAAAGCTTTGCTTTTTCAGATTTGTGTCGTCGCGTGGCGAATCTGATCCGCATTGGGAAAATTGTGGAGGTGGACGGTGCGCAGGTGAAAGTGCAGATCGGGAAACTCAAAACCAATTGGCTGCAAATTATTTCGACGGCGGGCGATACCGGCGTTTGGATCCCGATTACGGTTGGAGAACAGGTAGCGGTGATTTCTCCTTACGGCGAAATGGCGCAGTCGTTCGTAATTCGATCGATTCATTATAATAAATATGCTGCGCCGGAGAATAAAGACATTATTTCTATGCAAACGAAAGGCGATGTGAAAGCCGAGAGCGAAGGAAAGCTGGAAGCTCTGTTTTAAAGAAGGCTTCGAATTGAAACGGATGACACATATATATACGTGCGTGCCGACGGCGTTAAGGTAAAGTGCAGAGACACTGAATTTTCAGTTGCCGATGGGCGTGTCTCGTTTAATTCGGGAAACAGTTCTGGGATTTTCGAAAATGACAGGGTTACGCTAAACGCTGGTGGTGCAAGTATTACGTTATCATCAGACGGCATTCAGCTGAGCTGTGGAGGCTCGACCATTGATTTATTGGACAGCAGTATTTCGCTGAATTCGGGTTCGATTTCAACAATGCCACCTGTTCGCAAATGGGAAGGTGGCCTATGAAAGGTATGAGCAGAACGACCGGCAAATATCTGGATGATCTGGCGCATCTGAAGCAATCCGCTGTTGACATTTTGACAATGTTCGTTGGCAGTAGGGTTATGCGGCGCGAGAATATGTCTCCAATCTTTTTTATTTGGTTGACAGTCCTGTAAATCGTGATTTTTTGCAGCAGATTTACGCTGCCGTTGCAGAATCTCTGGAAAGATGGGCGCCGCGTCCGCAATTGAAAAAAGGCAGCGTCGACGAAGTTAGGGACGATCGCATAACTCTGTCGCTGATCGGGATTTATCTAATAACGCAGGTGCCGGTTGATATAAAAGGAGTCGTGTTGTTAATTTAAATGAAGTGCAAACTCCTGAAATTCTTAGACTTCTTTCGAAACATTCGCTCTTTTAGTAATTTTTAAGTAGCTCCGGTGTGCGCATCCGCCCTTACTCCACGTACTCTGCTGTCCTTCGGTCCTGCACACCGTGGGCTCCGAAAAACTCCTCGGAACTACTCGGCTTCGAAAGAAGTCTATTTTGGGCTCTTTCCCCCACCTCCTCGTTAATACTTTACGGAGGGCATCCCGGCCTTTATCGTGTTACGAAGGGTATCCAGAGAATCTACATCTTTGGCAGAACAGGCAGCAATCAACTCGGTGCAGAGATCTCTGTTGGGAACGAGTGCGCCTTTTCTCAATGCGGCAATTAGGTTGCCCAGGGGGGTCCCCGGCCGACAGAGCTGGATAGCATCAGTCAGTGCTTTCAACTTTTCATCCCCAACATCCGACCTTTCCAGCAGAGAGAAATACGCGCAATCCAACAGCCACAGAAAGTGTTCTTTGGGATCCTCCAGAGAGGCATGGACGGGGACTCCAGGAGGGAGACTCTCCCTATATTGCGCAGCTGCCTTCGTAGGCCCCACTCCCTTATTCTCTGCCAAACCAACTGCAGCCCGGGCGATCATAACTTGCCGATGCCCCAACACATCAACGTTTGAGGCCATCCCAAAACACAATACACCAAACACGAGCGAATACCTTATCTTTTTCATTTTCTCTCTCCTTGTTGTTATAAAGACATTAACCACATTCATAGATATATTTCAAACATTCAGCAAAAAAGCAAGAATTAAAATGCAAAATGTGGCTATTTTTTTGCAATATCCCGGGGTCATTTGATTTTCCACAATAATTTTAACAGCGCGTTTATGGAAGCAAGACCATTCGAAACGCAAAGCGGTCACGGATTTGGGCAATTGTCCGCGAAACCAACGGGTAAATTACGCAACGCAGAGTCATAGAACTCATTTTTCATGGTTTTATGGAATCTTTCGCAGATGCCATTTGTCTGCGGCGTGTAGATCTTGGTTTTTGTGTGGTCGATTCCCTCGATGCTAAGAAACAGTTCGAAGGCGTGATTTTCCAGGGTTCCGCAGTATTCGGTGCCACGATCCGTGAGAATGCGCATCAGAGGTATTTCCTGCCCATCAAAGAACGGAACAACCCTGTCGTTCAGCATGTCCGCCGCCGTAATCGCTGTTTTTTCGGTAATCGTATTCGTTTATTAGTTTTTGCCATTTTTTGACCCTCAAGTTTGAGATGTTCCAAGGCACGAAAAATTATTATCGAACATGGTATTGGATTTGCATACGTGTATTTTTTCACAAGAAAATAGTGTTTACATGGAACTTTCAGCACTTGAGATAGCATAGCTACTAGCTCCTTTTGTGATTGTGATAGTAGGGCTGTTAATTTGCGTTTCTGTTCCATTTGAGAAAAATTCGTATGCTCCTAAAAATTCCTCGGAACTACTCGGTTTCAAAAAAAAATATTTTTTAGCATTTTTTTAATGTATTTTATCAATAATCGATATTGCAATGATAATGAGGGAATCCATTGAAGAAAGTTTTTATGGCACTATTCGTAATATTTGCATTTCTAAACAATGCGATTTGTGCTTCCAGGGAGGATGATGCAAGAGAAGCCTCGCAAGCCAGAGCAAAAGAAGTTGTTGATGCATTAAGTACCGCTTTTTTACAAGATGAACTTCAAAAGAGAGCACGTGAATTAGAAGGACTCTCTGAGTCTGCTCGTCAAGCCGAGCTAGAAAGGACAAAACAAGACGAATTAGCCCGACGTCCCACTCGCCTATTTGTAACTATAGTTAGCCGCCATAATCATGATATTAGCAAGAAGCTTGATCCCATTCCACCTGAAATATTGGAGCAGGTATTACGCCTTTTATCTGCGTTAGGCGGCCAGGTTGCTCCAACTGCCGATTTGGGGCCCCAAGCCACGTCAGACGTTGATCGCTTATGTGCTGAAATTAGTCAATACAGAAAAGATCGTATGAATGACGCCTGGAACTTCATTGTACTTGACGAATGTTTTTTTTCCCAAAGGACGCCATTGGAATTGGAGCAAAAAGAGTACATAGAAAACAAAATAAAGACCTCTTCTCAAAATTATCCTTTTAGTATATATTATATAAATTTTTTATATCCAAAATATCAGATGGTAGAAAACAGAAGAGTACACGAGGCCATAGACGTACTGACGATGCCGGGGGCAATGACTAAGGTGGCACTAACAGCTGTAAAAAAGAATCTTTTGACTATTCCAAAGGATGATGATACGAGAGAATGGCGATTTGGATTGCAAAATGAAAGTTGTACCATACACTACGGCAATGTGTTAACGGAATATAGAAAAGCAATGTATTTTCACGAATCAGACGATTTTTTCCTCAGGGACAATCCCCCTAGCGTATTTTACAATTATGGAGATGGAGAAGACCATTGCGTAACAAAAAATAACGTTAGTGGGGTCACATTAAGTACGATAAGCACAGAAATTTGTTGGGATGAGATATGCGGGATTCGGTACGGAAACAACTGGACTAACAAAGAGTCAAAATCACCAGATCAATCTAAGCTTCACATCGTACAATCAAACATAGCGAATATAAGAAAAGATGGTTGTGGCAACTTGCCAGGATACAGATACGTTGTGCAGGCTGACCGCGCATATAAATCTGTTTTTTGTAAAAATCAGGTAGATGAATACGGTTTTCTTGATCCAAAAAAGACTATAACAGTTGACTTGGGAGGAGACACTTATACGATTGATATTTTTCAAATAGTAGGGGACGATCAGGATTATACGGGAGGTGTATAATGAAAAAAGTGATTTGTTTGTTGTCGTTTGTCTTTTGTTATTGTTGCCACTGTATGGATGGAGAGAGCATTCATTTTGACATACAGAACCTTTCTTCCTGTCGAAAATTTATCGTTGAAGTTGTCGACTGCCCAATGATGTGGTTGCTAAAAGTAGGCGAAGATATTGAACGAGTCAAATCATTAGAGATAAATTATGCTTCTAATACGGTGATTAACCAGGAGGTTGACCTTGTTATAAGTCTCGAGCCTTTTCGGGGTATTGTGAAAGTATATGAAGAAGATCGTAGCGATGACCTTTTTGTTATTTATGTCAGCAAATCTCATAGAGACAGTCCGCCTGAAGTAAAACTTGATCTATCAAAGAGCGGGCCAAAAAAGTGCGCTTTATATTGCCAACTCAATGGAGGGGGAAACACGTTTGTTATTGCGTTGGGGGATAAGGAGGAACAAGTTTCCGAGGAAGCGGTAAAACGGACGCAAATACTTGGAGCAGTTAGAACATTTGCTAAAATTCCGCCTCTCGGTGAAGACATCCACAGAGAGCTTTAGAAATTCACATTTTTAGGTGGTTTATATTTGAAAAAAAGATAGGGAGAATAATTTTGTTGTGAGCAAAGGGAAAGAGTGCAGTAGATGTATGTTGACAGCCCAGAGAAGACCGGACAGCAGGAACCGTGTTTGTTTATTAGTTTTGGCCAATTTTTGACTCTCAAGTTTGAGATGCACCGAGGCACGAAAAATTATTATCGAACATAGTTACTGTTAGATCAGCTAGTCAAACTGGTCGGTGCTTCTCCAAACGGTTCCAGATGTGGTATCCTCGATCTGGATATTTTTTTCCAGCAATTTTTGACGGATTTCATCGGCCAGCAGGTAATTTTTCATAGACTTAGCCAAGGAGCGCTCAGAGATTAGCGCCTCGATATCTTCCCGGGAGATATGGCTCCGCTGAAACCAGTTAATGGAGGGCTTGGACAGGAGTCCCAATGGCTCCGCCTCCCGCTGCAGCAGTCTGCAGAGGCCATTCACTTCCTTTTGATCATTGGATTTGTATATTTTATCAGCGATGTCGTGGAGAACTTTCAGCGCAAGCGGAGTATTCAAGTTGCCACAGAGAACCCGAGTCACCTGCCCCTGGCATCCGAGGGATTTATCGTTTTCACATTCCCAGGAGACATCACGATACGGAAAACCGTTACTGCCCAATTTTAGAGCACCATAGAGACGATTCAGAGACTGTGTTGCATGAGTCACAAGAGCATCAGTCCAGTTCAGAGTCTTTTGAAAATGGGTCGAGAGCAGCACATGGCGGATAATCTCTCCATCCAGTCGCCGCAGAGCGTCATCCAGTGCTATGATATTTCCCAGAGACTTCGACATCTTTTGGCCATCAACCAGCAGCATACCATTATGGATCCAGTACCTGGCCATCAGACTCCCGAAGGCACCAAAATTCTGTGCCAGCTCATTTTCATGATGTGGAAACATCAGATCCTGTCCACCGGCATGGATATCGAACTGCTCTCCGAGGTATTTGTGACTCATTGCAGAGCATTCAATGTGCCATCCGGGCCGTCCTCTGCCAAACTGGCTATCCCAGGCGGGATTCCCCTCGTCGGATGGTTTCCATAGAATAAAATCCAGCGGATCCTCCTTGTAGGGTGCGATCTCTACACGACTACCAGCAATCATGTCGTTCAAATTCCGTTTGGATAACATGCCATAGTTGGGCATTTTCCTCACACGAAATATGACGTGTCCGTGGATCTCGTAGGCAAAACCATTGTCTAAAAGTCGCTGGATTATATCTAACATTTCCGCTATATGCTGTGTGGCTCGTGGCTCATGGGTAACTGGCTGTACCCCCATCAACGCCGTGCTTTTGTGAAATTCCTCCGTTACCTCTGTGGCTAATGTCTCTATGGATACCTGCCACTCCTTTGCCTTGGCATTAATTTTGTCGTCCACGTCAGTTATGTTTCTTACATAAGTTACCCGAGGATATAGCCTCTTCAGCAGACGGAAGAGAATGTCGAAAATCACCAGCGGACGCGCATTACCAATGTGCGGACTGGCATACACCGTTGGACCGCACGCATACATGCGAATATGCTCCGCATCCAGAGGAATAAAATCCTCCAGAGAGTTGGATAGCGAATTATACAATTGCAGCCTAAACATCTCGCTCAGCCATTTACGATGGAGCAATTTATCACAACCGTCGTATACAGGATAGAAAAAATTTATAGCTCTGGTGTATCTCAAAAAAAATCGCAAGAAACTAGGGATTGCCCAATTAATATAGACTAATATATAATGCTCCCTGTATTTAGGAGCATAGAGATGGGAATAATTTGCAAGAAATGTGGCTCAGATGAGCTGTGTAAGAACGGATTGGCAGTAGGGAAACAGAGGTATCTATGTAAAGTATGCGGTATGAATTTTACCGAAGGCGACAGCAGGAAGAAGCACTCCTCCAGAGTCATTAGAGCAGCCATTGATTTATACGTCGAAGGCAATGGATTTCGTCGAATATCAAGGCTTTTGAAGAAGATTTTTGACGTTGATGTTTGCTATCAGCTTGTTATTCATTGGATAAAATCAGCAGCCGAAAAAAGTTATCTGATGAAATCGGACACACGGAAGAACAAAGTTCCTCTGCTGGAGCTTGATGAATTATTTTCTTATATCAAAAAAAAGTAAATCAAATCCGATGAAGTGCAAATAGTTTGCACCGACGGGAATCCCTCCTACGCTGAAGTTTTTGGAGAAGGCTCAGATCTGAAACACGTTGTAACAAAATCCGATACTTGTTTGGTTGAGTCCTATAATTCAGTACTCCGCTATTACCTTGCGCGGCTACATCGAAAAACCAAATGCTACTCAAAATCAAAGGAAATGCTCAGGCTTTCCATAACATTGCTTGCCTATGAAAAGTTTAATCTATATTAATTGGACAGTCCCAT
>JAIROP010000018.1 GCA_031257475.1 Holosporaceae bacterium | reverse complement strand
CATGGAGCCCCACCCAAATGGTGGAGCCGCGAGAGGATATAGAGAAATTATCAGAGGCACTTCGTGGAATAGTTACACATTTTGTACATTCTCGTCCTATCCGTGAGGTTGGGAATATGGAGGATGTCCCGGTATTTTGAAACAGTGCGCCTGGAAATGTTTATGCCGAGGGTTTCAAGGAAGCTTGCGATGTTTCCGTCGGAATAGGGGTTATTTTTTGGTTCGTTTCCTATTAATTTTTTCATGTACTCCCGGATGGAATAGTCGCTGACCCTGCTGGAACAGGATTTAATCTCCCTTGGAAGCAGAAATCTTATTCCGAATATTCCCCTGGGCGTCGCGATATATTTATTTAGTACGGCTCTGCTAATGGTACTTTCGTGCAGAAGCAGGGAATTAGCGATGGAATGAGTACTAATTGGGGTGAGATATGAATTCCTGCCAGAAAAAAAATCCCACTGTCTGCGGACAATTTCACTGGCAATTTTCAGGAGAGTAGAGCTGCGGGAGCCCATGGATTTTACAAGCAATCTTGCTTCTGAAGCATTATTTTTTATATAGGATCGATCTGATTCTGCACGACAGGCGGCGATGGATTTTATGTAGAGCACTGAGTCGAATTCCACCTCGGGAGAGGTTGTTTGGTCCATCAAAACCTTAAATTCCCCGATTGATTCTTCTTCCACCACCAGATCGACGTTTTTGTATTGGGTAACGACATCTTCATAATCAGATGGAGCGGTTAGTGCATTCCTTACCCATTTCACTATTGTGTGTAATTCTCCGTTGGACAAATTATTGTGAGACATCAGACTACCTCTATTTCCATGGAGGATCATATCTAAATTTCCCATGAAATTTCTACTATTGGTATAGCCTTCATTTTCCAGAAAAGTCTTTATTTTATCCTGTAAATTAAAGGCGAATCTGGTAGCAAATGATGTTTTTTTCAATCTATGAATAATTTTCAAAAGATCTAGATATGATACTTTTTCGCTCCGAAAAACGTGTTGCAAAACTCCGTTATCCAGGTAGTTATCCTCCATGTTATTGATGAGGGCCTCGGTCACCCTCTTTTCAGAATCAGTAAAATGTAAAAAAGCTATTTCCTTAGAAATTTCATCCCACATACTATTTTTACTTGGAATCCGTTCTGTCATATCATCAGAATCGTTTTCGCTGACTCGTTTCACTATCAGGAACGGATTCTTCACAAACAGCTCTTTTATGTGCTCCTGCAGCTCAATGTTGTTCATCATCAATACCGCTAGGGAGTAGCGTTGAGACTGCGACAGAGTCTGGTGCTGGGCGATTATCAGGTGGTTGTCAAGTTTCTCTTTCATAGGAAAAGTTATAGTTGGAAAAGCTTTCCCCAAGGTAAATTTTGCGGGCCACGTCACTATTAATTATTTCTTTCGGCGTTCCCTCGGCCAATATATTACCTTCAAACAGTATGTACACGTAATCCGCCAACGGAATGGTCTCCTGCACATTATGATCTGTGATTATAATCCCTATGTTTCTCCTTTTGAGATCTAAAATCATGTTTTTCATATCTTCCAGGCCCAGGGGATCTATGCCAACGAGCGGTTCATCCAGCAGCATAAAACTTGGATGGGTCGCCAATGCTCTGGCGATCTCCAGTTTACGGCGCTCGCCACCGGAAATGCTGATCGCAGACAGATTCCTAACACCTGTCAGGGAGAGATCATACAAAAGTTTTTCCAAAATTGAAAAATTTTGTTTTTCGCTGTGATTGTTCATTTCCAATACCGCGTAAATATTTTCTTCCACGGTTAATCCTCTAAAAATTGAAGGCTCCTGGGGAAGATACCCGAGTCCAAGACGGGCCCGTTTGTACATGGGAAGTTCCGTTATATCTCTGTCATTTAAAAATATGCGACCAGAATCCTGTTTTATCAATCCGCATAGTATGGAGAACGCTGTGGTCTTTCCCGCCCCATTGGGACCCAGTAGCGCCGTGACCTGGCCCCGTCGCGCACAGAAACTCACATCTTTCAGTACTGGCTGGCGGTCAATGGTTTTTTTTAGATGCTTACAGGTAATTTTTTCTATCATTTCCACCCGACACTATCTACCACAACGCCGCTGGATTGTCTTACATCCACCTCCTGTGTATCCAAATCCAGTGACGCACTTTTCCCAAAAATATTGCCCTGCCTGCCAGAAATCGCCACCTTTCCCACAACATTTACCAGATTATCCTTTAAAAGCCCCTTATCAGCGTGGATGATAACATCCTTTGTCTTTATTATCAAAGAGCCAGACGCAGCGACTGTATTGACTTTCCCGTTTATTACCATGGCTCGCATAGAATCAGCCTGAACAAGATATTCGGTTTTCCCCCAGTGATTCAGCACGACACTGCTGTGAACGGCAATCACATCGTTGGAATAGCGGATACTTCCACTGGCTTTCAAGGTATAGTTTTCAAATTTGTAGATAGGATTTCCGACTGCCTCGATGCTTTTCAGGTTTTTCTTCTGTATATCATCAAAATTTATAATTAATCTGTTGGCACAGATATGACCAAATTTAAAAGAACCATTGGCCTCATTGATCAGAGTTAGTTTGTTATTCTTCAGATCGAAAAAGTATTCCATAGCCGATACTTTGGCGTCTTTCGTGGAAATATCAACTCTTGATTCGCCGCGGGCAATTTTTTCATTGAAATCGATGAATAAATGTTCAGTCATGATCTTCAATCCAGACTGGGTGGATAATCTTACACTACCTCTAAACTCACACTTTGTTGGATCCGTCTGGAGAGCTCTTGCAAGATCGGCAGAAATCGTCAATAACTCTCCGTTTGATAGAGTAAATGTGGAAACGGCATTCTTCAAAACATAGAGACCTTTTTCCTCTTCGTAGATTCCGTCTGATTTAACACTAATCTTATTTCCACGCCGATCAGTTGTTTTAAATGTTATGCCAGATAGAAAATTTTCACCAAGCTGCAGTAGAACTTTGCCAAGCATTTCCCGGTGATTGTTCAGGATAAAAAAGGCCAGAGCTATAAAAATCCCCAGTGCTACTGACATGAAAAAAAACGATAGAAACTTTATCTTTCTGCTAGGCAAGACCTGCCCTCAAACAATCATGGATATGTATAATGCCACAGAGAACATCGTTTTCAGTGATGAATAGACTGGTAATTTTTAAATCATTCATCATTCTAGTGGCTTCCTGGGCAAACATCATTTTGGAAACAATTTTTGGATTTGTACTCATAACTTCATGGGCCTCCTTTTCCAAAAAGTCTGGACAAAGACCTCTCCTCAGATCTCCATCTGTGATTATGCCAACGATTTTTCCTTCTGTGCCAACAACGCAGGCACATCCGAAGGATTTTTGTGTCATTTCCACCAGAACATATTTCATTAAGTCATTCTCCCTAACGATGGGCACATCCGCATGCATTAGATCTCCGACGGTCAGAAGACGTTTTCCTAAAGTTCCACCTGGATGTAATTTCTTGAAATCATCACAGTTGAATTTCTTCCTTTTCAAAAGGCATAGAGCCAACGCATCCCCGAGGACCAACATCATGGTGGTGCTGGTTGTGGGCACCAGATTATAGGGACAAGCCTCCGGGAGATTTGGTATCCTCATGCAAACTCGTGAAGCCCTGGCAAGTATGCTTTCCGGATTGCCTGTCACAGATATTACATCTATGGCAAAGCGATTGGCGTAGGAAAGCATTGGAATAAGCTCCTGGGTATTTCCTGACAGGGAAAGCACCAGCAGCACATCGTCTGCCGAAATCTCTCCCAAATCTCCATGACTTGCTTCTCCTGGATGCAAAAAAAATGATGGAGTTCCGGTGGATGCCAACGTAGCAGAAATTTTTCGCCCTATATGTCCAGGTTTTCCCATTCCAGACACTATCACATGACCCCTTTTTCGATATATCAGCTCCGTTGCGTCGATGATATTCCCATTCAACGAGCCATACAACGACTCTAATCCAACAATTTCTTCTCTTATTATGGATTTTGCATAGTCCAAATAATTCGTCTGTGAAAAATGTTTATCCATCCTGCTTTTTACTCCACGGTTACAGATTTAGCCAAATTTCTAGGTTTGTCAACATCTGTACCCCGCAAAATAGCCACATAGTATGCTAGCAATTGCAGTGGGATCACATAAAGTGCTGGGGTCAATTCCATGGTGATTCTAGGAAGAATTATTTTGCTAATCTCATAGGGCAGTAACTCGTAGCCGGCGGAATCGGTAAAAACAGTTATATTTTTTCCCCTGGCAAAAGCGACCTGGATATTGGAGGCTGTCTTTTCAAACAAGTCATCATGGGGACACAGACATATCACAGGCATGTTATCATCTATCAAAGCTATGGGACCATGCTTCATTTCTCCGGCGGCGAATCCCTCGGCGTGTACATAGGAAATTTCTTTCAGTTTCAGTGCTCCTTCCAGCGCTATGGGATACATGGATCCCCGCCCCAGATATATCGCACTGTTGGCGGTGTAAATTTTCTCGGCCAGATCCTTTATTACTCCCTGGGAACACAGAATTTCTTCGCACAATGGAGGAAGATTTTGCAGTTCATGGATTAAATACTCACAATTGCGAAAAGCCAGACTGGCCAGTATTGCCAGCTGGGCTGTGAAGGTTTTCGTAGAAGCTACTCCCACTTCCATACCAGCCTCTGTGTAAAAAATGAAGTCCGAAATTCTGCCAATAGCGCTGTTGCGCACGTTGGCTATGGCAGCGATCTTTGAATTGCTGTTCCTGCGAACATACTCAGTCGCCACCAACGTGTCGATTGTTTCCCCAGATTGGGTGATGGCTATGGCTAGGACGTTTTCCCCTATGACAGGAGATCTGTAATGATATTCGGACGCAATCTCCACATCAGTTGGAATCCGCAGAAATTTCTCAAACCAGTATTTTGCAACCATACCAGCATAGTAAGACGTTCCACAGGCAAGGATTAATATTCTTGAAACACCCTCAAACATTCCATAATCTGTCCCGTTGGAAAGAATAGTTCTGCGAATCGCGCTCGGCTGCTCCATTATTTCCTTGATCATGTAATGGGTATATTCTCCCTTTTCTACGTTTATGAATTCAGCTGGTATTTTTTGTCTATCGAGATTTATCTGTAGAAAGTTTTTGTCAAAAAACGACGCTTCCCCATCCGCAATTTCTGCATATTCCCCGTCATTCAGGTACACGACCTCGTCGCAACAACAACCTATGGATCCAACATCAGATCCAACGCATATGTTTTTGCCTAAGCCGATTGCCAGAGGACTTTTGTATCTGGCAACCATCATAACATTTGGAAAAGTTTCAAATATCGCAGCAATGGCATAACTACCCTCCAGCAGTGATAGAATATTTTTGAAAGCATGCCGTGGGACGCATCCATTGCCTATTTCCTTTTGCAAAAGATGGGCGATTACCTCGGTATCCGTATCCGTTTCGAAGACATATCCTTCCTTTTGCAGATCAAATTTCAACTCTCTATAATTTTCCACAACACCGTTATGAACAACAGCGACGGTTCCAGATACAATTGGATGCGCATTATTTTCGGTAGGCTTACCATGTGTCGCCCAGCGGGTATGTCCTATACCAATGTTACCAGATATACTGGCATTCTCCAGCTTGATCTTTAGATTTTGCAATTTACCAGCAGCGCGCAGTCTCTGTATTCGACCGCCGCCAATTACAGCAATACCTGCCGAGTCATAGCCTCTATATTCAAGCTTTTCCAGCCCAGTCACTATGTTGTCTAGCACATTATTGCCGGATAGGCCGACAACGCCCACAATGCCGCACATTTCTATTTTTTCTTCCTGTTGCTCCAGTCTGCAACGTTTTTTTGATTGGCACGGGCGATGGCCAGCGCCCCGCTTTCCACATCCTCTACAATGATGCTGCCCGCTCCTACGGTAGCATCATCGCCGATTTCCACCGGAGCCACCAGGGCCGTATTGGATCCAACGAAGACGCGATTCCCTATAATGGTTCGATGTTTTGCTTTTCCGTCATAGTTGCAGGTAATGGTTCCGGCACCGATGTTAACCACACATCCAATGCAGGCATCACCGATATAGCTCAGATGATTGATTTTGGTTTTTTTTCCCAGGAGACTATTTTTTACCTCTACGAAATTTCCTATTTGGACCTCATCGTGAATCTCCGTTCCAGCTCTCAGACGGGCGAATGGACCAACCCTTGCCCCTCCCACCGTAGTTCCCTCCAGAGTACAAAAGGAATTGATCTCTGCGCCGCTTTTCACGCGAACGCCACCGAGAAATACCACATACGGATGTACGACAACATCGTTTTCAATATGGGTATCATGGGAAAAAAACACTGTTTCAGGAGCAATCAATGTAACACCATTGCCAATGTGCTTTTCCCGTTCTCTTTCCTGGAAAATTCTCTCCAGAGCAGCCAATTCGGATCTGGTATTGACCCCCGCCAACTCTCTGGCGTCTCCCCGATAATATCTACAGACGTATCCTGCCAGATATGCCAATCTGACCATTTCAGTAATGTAGAACTCTCCCGTCGATTGGTTCGGTTTTATCCCATCGATGAGCTGTTTTAGAACGTCTTTTCTGATTAATAGGCCAGCATTGCAAAGAGGCAAAAAAGTACGACCATCGGAAACGTCCGAGACCTCCACAATTGCTTTGATGGTGCCACTTTCCTTCGCGGCTTCCAGTCTGCCCAAACCAGCGGTGCCGACCGAATCCATCGCAAGCACGACGATGGCCGTCTTTTCGCAGAGATGTGCCGTTTCCATTAATTTTCTTAGTGCAACAGGAGATACCAGTGGAATATCACCATAGAGTATATAAACCCACCCATCGTTGGATGCCGCGAGTGACAGTAGTCCCGCTTTCACTGCATCTGCCGTGCCAAGCGGCGTTTTTTGGTATGCAATTCTGATGTTGGCATCAAACTCCCGCTGAGCATGCTCAGCATGTTGCGGATTTAGAATGACCACTATTTCATTCGGAGTTATTTCTTTGGCAGATTTTATCACATGGTCCAGCAGGGACACCCCACCAATCCTATGAAATACCTTGGGCAGGTTAGATTTCAACCTGGAACCAATCCCAGCTGCCAGTATAACGACCGAACTACCCAAATTTTCTCCTTGCAAGATAAAAGTTTACCCAGTCTAAACTTTTTTTTGATACACTCTGAAGCGTGTATGCTCGACGTTAATATAATTGTTTTTCAGAAAATTACCACGGTGACGGAACAAAAATATGAATAAGGTTGTTGCGATACTTGGCATTATAGTTCTGATAACGTTGGGTGGATTATTTTTCTGTGCAGGATTTTTTACCGGCACAACCATATTCCCTCACTCATCCGGCGGCTCAAAGGATG
The DNA here is from genome assembly GCA_031257475.1 of Holosporaceae bacterium. Lineage (GTDB taxonomy): Bacteria > Pseudomonadota > Alphaproteobacteria > UBA3830 > UBA3830 > JAIRMQ01. The sequence continues at coordinate 22,706 of JAIROP010000018.1, read as the reverse complement.
AGGCCGCGACCAGCGCTGGAGATGGCATTTCCATGGATGCTGTGGAGGCGGCCGTGGACACCAAATCCTCCAGCATGTCCGAAAAAATAATGGCAATACTTTCGTCCGCGGCAGAGACTGCGTCATCTTCCATTTCTGGCCAAAAAGACCTGCAGGCCTATGGAGAGGAAACGCAGGTATCCATAGATTCTCTGCTGCGAGAAATCGCATCTTCTCACGCCATCGATGACGACTGCTCGCCCCTAAAAACTCAAGCCAAAATGCACTCTCCCAGTCCGATAAATTCCAATGGTTTGACCGGGAAGAGGATAGTTTTCATCGGTTATTTTAAGAACAAGATCGCCCTTGAAATTCAGACACTTCTAGCAGGAAAAGGATACCGTGTGCATGTTGAACATTCAAGGACGGGGGAAAATGAATCCTACGTATTTTGTGGCCCCTTCAAAAAGGCGAGAACTGCCAAGACCCTTGTTACATGGCTTCGCAAACACAGTTTTTCGGAAGCCCGAATTGTCAACGTCTCCAGCGAAGCCATCGAGGAGACTCTCTACGACGCCTTGAACGATGATGCAGGTCCACCAGAGAACGTAGAACGAGACATTCCAGAAATGCATCTTCTTTCTGTCAATCCAACGCCTCTCCCTGCACCTCCTATTGTTGTTCCCCAGACCGCTTCCCGCATCCCACCTGGCAATTTATGATGGGGGATCCCGCAGCGCTTTACATATGTGTAACCGCAATTCGCAATTTCGGCAAACCCGTTGGTTTATTCATTTTTAATTAAGAAATATTTTGCTATACTATAGGTTCTGTTAGCGAAATTATCGCGGCCATAGAAGAGCTCCTGTAAGATGCAAAAAAGACAAATATGAGGAGGAAGTTTTGCAAAATCTCGAAAAAACTCTCCGGAAGTGTTTTATTTTGCTGAAAAAATTTTCCACCAAATGTCGTTCTTTGTAGAGATGCTTGTCGATTTCTCGTTTTTTCTTGCAATTTGAACGCGAAGGAATCACAACTTCGCAGTTGCTTTTCCCTTTGTTGAGAATCGTAACCTTTGTCTCCCAGAATTTTTGTATTTTTAAGATCTTTTGCGAGTTCTTCAGCTCGGGTTACATCATGCTCATTTCCAGGACTTAAAAGGAAATGCGCCTAATTTTGGCGGTCAAAAAAGGAAGCGAGCAACCCTTATATTTCAGATATGTATCCGGAAATATTGGAGATGTAAGCACTTTTGCAAACACAATAAACGAAATGAAACGCAACGGTATCTCTACCGCTTACACCATTGTTGACGCCGGTTATTATTCGGAAAACAGCATTAAGTTGTTATTCGATGCAAACATCTCGTTTCTCATAAGACCCCCCTCTAACCGATTGATTTATAAAGATACTATCGAGCAAAACGCAGACATAGAAAACATCAAATACGCCGTTAAATCTCTATTTAAGGATATATTCCCCGCGGCTTGCCGCGGGTGATCATTTATTACAATAAAAGAGGATTATTTGTTAAAGAAAACGAAGTCGTTGTTTGTGGAAAACTGCCTATGCATATCTTGTGCTGGATCCAGAACGGCGAGGACGAGAAATTTCCAAAATTGTCTCTGAAATGAAGGGAAATACATCAAATAAATCAGATGGAAAAGACGTCGATCTTTCAAATTGTGGAAAATTCGTGCTCTTATCAAGCAAAAAAATTGATCCAAACAACGTTATTCCACTGTACTATATTCGCCAAATCGCAGAAAGAATGTTCGGCATCGCCAAAGACGATCTCAATATTTTACCTCTGCGAACACATTCAGAACCTAATTTTAAAGGTTTCATGATGCTTACATTTATTTCGTTAATTGTGTATTGCTCCCCAAAAAATAGACTAGGAAACGTGATTTCTATCGAAAAAGCTCTCTCTATCATGAGATCTTTAAATGCAAAGTCTATGATGATGCTGGTGCTCCTAATGAAGTTAACAAAAAAACAACGCATATTATTGGAAACTCTAAATATTATAGTCCCTAAAATTCGCGGAGCTTAGGATTAAGGTAAAATTTAGCTATCTATCTCAAATATTTTTTTGATATACTCTGCCCTGGTGTAAGATGGGTTGCTACTGCAATGGAGAAGGTGTTGACGAATTTGTTTACCGAGACGACCACACACGAGCTGACAGTTTTCGTTCTAGCCTGTTTCGTTGGATATTATGTTGTGTGGCGAGTAACCCCGGCTCTGCATGCTCCGCTCATGTCGGTCACCAATGCAGTATCCAGCGTTATTATAATTGGAGCGTTTTTCTCCGTGGCACAGACAGGAACAGCAAGGATTTGTGGATCTGTAGCAATTGCACTAGCGGCTGTAAACATTTTTGGAGGGTTCGCCATCACCCATCGCATGCTGAATATGTTCCATAAAAACAGGTAACCAATGATCGATCTACTCTATCTGATGTCGTCGATCTGTTTTGTTTTAGCTTTGAAGGGCTTGTCATCGGCTGACAGTTCCTGTGCTGGAAACTTGTGTGGAATGAGTGGAATGGGCATAGCCCTGCTGGCAGCCTATCTGGGAAAACAAACCGGCAACGGGCATTTGATTTTCTGGGCTGTTGTGGTCGGTGGAGCCGTCGGGCTATCAATAGCCAGGAAGGTATCAATGACCGATCTCCCCCAGATGATCGCAGGATTTCACAGCCTGGTGGGATTGGCGGCTGTTTTAATAGCATGTACGGTATATGCCGCTCCCGATCAATTTGGCATAGATGCATCTCCGGATGGGGGTTGGTTTTGGCGGGTGGAGATGGGTATTGGAGCAGCCATTGGAGCCATAACATTCAGTGGATCTGTGATAGCGTTTCTAAAACTACAGAGTTCGTACAAGTGGTACCACGTGCATCCTGCATTGAACGTATTTATCACAGTATTATTACTTTGTTCCCTGGCAGGTTTCGTTCTATTGAAAAATTCCTACTCCTTTTCTCTCGCCGTTCTTACCTCTTTTGCTCTTGGTACGGCGTTGATTATGCCGATTGGTGGGGCAGACATGCCAGTCATAGTGTCCCTGTTGAACTCCTGCTCCGGCTGGGCTGCTGCTGGGATTGGTTTTACACTGCATAACGATCTTTTAATTATCACCGGCGCGCTTGTGGGTGCCAGTGGAGCAATACTGAGTCGAATAATGTGCCGAAGTATGAATAGAACTTTAGGGAATGTAATATTTGGTTCATGTCATGGAAGTCTGCAGAAAAATACGGACAGAAAGGACCAATCATTTACCCATGGAGCTCCGGAAGAGGCCGCCTTTCTCCTGAAAAATGCGACTTCTGTTATTGTGGTGCCGGGTTACGGTATGGCTACATCGCATGCTCAACACGCCCTAAGGGAAATGGGAGAGGCATTGAAAAAGCGGGGGATATCCGTTCGGTATGCCATACATCCAGTGGCTGGTAGGATGCCAGGACACATGAACGTACTGCTGGCTGAAGCTAATGTCCCCTACGAAGATGTGTTTTCGTTGGATGACATAAACAGAGAATTTCCTTCCTGTGATGTCGCCTATGTTGTGGGAGCTAACGATATAACGAACCCAGCAGCCAAGAAAGATGAACTCTGCGCCATATACGGCATGCCAATTTTAGAGGTTGAAAAGGCCAAGGTTGTGCTGTTCCTCAAAAGATCCATGGGGACAGGATACACCGGGGTAGATAACGAACTTTTCTACGCCCCCAACACAATGATGCTTCTGGGCGACGCCAGGGAGACTACCGAAGCAATACTCAAAGTTCTGTGAGAATGTCATCAGACAACAACGGTCTCTATAAGTTCCGACTTTCTTCCAGAGCTTCTCGAGTAGCCTGGAGGTAGGCGTAGCCAAATTTTCGGTCGGGCTCCAGGTGTGCTCCCTCAGCCCACTCATTCCATGCATTAATCATAATTATACGGTCCCCGACAGGATGGGTTTCATTGGTATACTTTATACATTCCATTAACCACTCTTTGTAAAGACTTGGATTTCCATTGTCGTAGATGACGCATCCCAATTTAGCCCGTCGTGGAGAATTGTCCCATCCAGGAAAAACGCATTTGAAAACCCTATAATTGCTATCGTACAAGAATTTTTTATTTTTTACATAATCTTTCAGATCATAGACGTTATATCTGGAGTTTTGAATTACTTTTTTTGTTCTAAATTTTTTCAATAGCTTCATGCCATGGGGGGGAAATTCCATTATGGCGTCTATTCCATAGTCTAGAGGATTATGCTCTAAATTTGACGTTGTTATATATAGATCCTTGAAACCATTTAATTTGGACAAATTCCTGATATCCTTTATAAATTTTTCCAATTTTTCTTTGGGAAAAAAAGACGACTGATAAATCATTAAAACTGGACAATCATTAACTCTTATGTATCTCCTATCATTAAAAAATGGGAGAATATCATGGAAAAACCTCTCCCCGTCATCATCTTCCAATCGCTGCTCCATCAGCAACTCATTTGTAGTTCCATCCCATTTTTTATTCCAATTCTCGTTGGTCCAACAAATCATGAATGGAATATCTATCTCTTGACAATTTAGTAATTCCAGTATTGGTTTCTCCATTATTTTGGTTCCAGAGAACCAGTAGTAATAAAAACAAAAACCGTATATGCCGTATTTTTGGGCCAGCTCAGCCTGTTCTTTCATCGTGTCGAGATTTAGGTGGTAAAAACCGTTTAGCGGGAGGTGCGGCTGGTAATGACCCACGTATAAAGGCAGTGATTTCGTGACATTTGTCCACTCTGTGAAACCTTTTCCATGCCATTCATCATTTTCTTTAAAGCGATAAAACTGGGGCAAATAATACGCTATTAGTTTCGCATCTTTTTCCTCTCTTATGTAGTTATCTCGTAATTCTTCAACAAAAAAATCGCTTTTTCCAGTCAACATATTGGCAAACAATTTTTGGATATTTTTTCGAGATGTGTTAAACGAAAATTTTAGCATGCCGAACAAACATATTTCTTTACGCAGTGGAAAATATTTTTTCTCAAAGAGAATTCTATTAAAAATCTTTACAATTGCTCTATCTTCAAGTCTTTTTCTTTTTAATACCCAATTGCTTCTATTTTTTATAAATTTGATAACTCTGGAGTAGTCACAGCCGTGTATTTTATATCCCTGGGCAATGATAAGTGTTCCCAATAGTCGTTCTACGGAGTGTGCAAGCGTACCGTGATTAACATTGATTTTCGATGGCACAAAATCTTTTATAGAATATATGTTTTTCAGTGGTTGCAAAAGCTTACTTTTTACCAAAAACATGGAACCAGCTATGAATGTATTGGTTTCAAACTCATAGGGAATTCCAATTTTGTTCAAAATATCTCTTATACCATCTAACCAGTAATCATCGTGAAATATTAAATCTCTGGCTCCTATCATGCCTATATCGTCATTGTTTTTTAATATACCAATGTTTTGTTCAATTATTTTTGGGGAACCGATTAAATTTTCTACTAAAAGATCTCTCCAGCATGAACGATCAATATCTTTTCCATTGTTTAAAGTTAGGCTACATCCACTAATAGATTTAGTATGAATCTTTAATACAAAATCATAGTTGAATAGATTGATTTTATTGATGAATTCAATAAATGCACCAATATCATAGCCGCGATTCTCAACAATGGATACTCTAGCACCAGGAAGAGCCGTTGTGATCTCATTAACTAATTCAGGGCATGGTGTAGATACAAACAGGTCGTAATCTACTCCTGCCAAATTTTTTAGATTATCATAAAAATACTTGCATGTATCGGCGTAGAATAGATGAAAATGAACGGCTATTCTCTTTTGAGAAGAACAATCATCACTTATTATCGAAGAAACACACCTAGCTTTTCCCCTGTGCCTTATTTTTTTTGGAAGAAGTAAAGTTACAAAGTTAATTACCGCACGCAGTGACCTAGGAAAAACATATCTAAAAGCCTGCTGTAAAAAACGATTTGGCACACTTATCAAAGACAGTTTGTCCAAATTTTTTCCATAGGCAGCACCACTATCAATTGAGCATTTAAGAACATACTGACAGACATACGAATGCCTGTCACGCAAAATATATCTCTTCATATAGCCACTCAAACGGATAAATGGATTGTTTTTTTGAAATCCAGTCGGCCATATGAAAGTACATTTGCAATCGACTATGTCCAATTTTAGATCAGAAAGGAAACTGCATATTGTTTTGTAAGTAAAAAATCTAACATGCGTTCTGTCAAGCAGTCCAAGCTCTGTATAATCAAAATTATTCAGCAATAAATTGGCTTTTATGCTGGCATGAGCGACATTGGGCAGTGATATCAAGAAAAAGCCATTTTTTTTGAGAAAAGCTTTGAACTGTTCAACCACAAACTGGGGTTCCAGCATATGTTCAAGTACATCTCCAAACACAATATAATCGAAAAAACCACAAAAATCAGAAAAATCTTCAACATCCAGCTTATTTAAATCAACAAGAAAAACGTCAACAAACCCCCCTGTCGCTTTAGCTACTTCTATACTCTTCTCATTATATTCCATTCCCCAAATTTCGCACGGTTTCTCATTTTTTAGAGACACTGCAAAATCGCCGCAGGCACACCCCACATCAAGAATTTTGGGATTGTCGCTATTATCTATCCAATCAATAAAATAACGTCTTGGATCATTATCTTCTCTCACTGTCCCTTGATAGCTGTTTCTTTTATCCACATCATTCATTTTCAATTCCTTTTTCCCAATGCCTTATCCCAATTCTGAAATCACGTTTTATTTTGCCTTTGTTAAGTACGGAATAAAAAGGACGTACTGCCTTCCTGGGATAATCTGCGCTGTTTATTGGTATAACTTTGCATTTTAAATTTGCATTTTTTACAATGGATATTGCAAAATCATACCAGGAACACGCTCCTTCGTTCGAAAAATGATAGATATCCTTTGCTCCATGCGCTATCTGTGGAATGATCTGAACGATTGCCCAGGCTAAATCAGAGGCGGCAGTTGGGGTTCCAATCTGATCTGACACAACACGAATTTCTTTCCGCTCGGAAGCCAGTTGCAATATGGTCTTCACAAAATTATTTCCATATTTTGAATGAATCCAGGATGCTCGGATAATTATTGCTGTTTCAGAAGTTTTCCAAACAACTTTTTCCGATTCTAATTTTGTTTTTCCATAAACGCTCAGAGGATTTGGATTATCATTTTCGGTATACGGCCGGAAATTGGTTCCATCAAAAACATAATCCGTGGAGATATGCACAATCGGAACGCCGGTTTCTGCCAGATTTTGGGCTCCAACGACATTTACGTTGTGCGCCGTTTTTTTTTCCTCTTCGGCTCTGTCAACTGCTGTATATGCGGCACAATTGATGATGAAATCAAACCTGTTTTTGCATATTATGTTGTTTACCGCGTTCCTATCTGTTATATCCAACTGCGAACGGTTAACAAACAAAGCCTGATCTTTCGTTAGAATTTTTTTCAGCTCAGATCCAAGTTGCCCGTTAGCTCCAGTCACTAAAAACATTCTTGAAAATCCCTAAATAACGGTAGAACTTTGTCCTTTTCAGAAAGAAAAAACTGATCGTGATTCAATCGCCAGTCTATATTCAGATCTGGATCATCAAAACGAATTCCACGTTCCGATTCTCTATGCCATGGATTATCACACTTGTAATGAAAAATAGCATACTCGGATAATACTGCAAAACCATGGGCAAACCCCTTAGGGATAAGAAACCTTCTTCTGTTTTCTCCTGACAGAACAACAGATAGATGCTTTCCGAAAGACGGAGAATTTGATCTAAGATCCACTGCAACATCCTGCACTGTTCCAAAAGATACGTAAATCAACTTTGTTTGAGCGTATTTCCCAAACTGGAAATGCAATCCCCTTATTGTTCCTTGGCGAGACATGGACTGATTATCTTGTATGAAATCGTACTTCAACTCATTGGCTTCAAATTTATATTTGTTGTAGCTTTCAAAAAAATACCCTCTGCTATCCCCAAAAAATTTTGGCTCAATGATATACAAATCTTTAATTTCTGTTTCTAGTACATTCATCAGCGTCATTTTCCTATTTAATCAAGATTTGGGGATACTTTTATGATCATTTTCATTATCAGTATGCGACCAAACAAATAGTATTTTATTTCCTTTTTATGTTCAACTATTTTCAGGAACGGTAGTACACTAAACAATTTTATCCTGCGAATTTTACGAGCATTAAATTTTGCTAATTCCCATAAAACGGGAAATTTTTGTCTTGTTTCATTTTGAATAATGAGCATAACATCTTTCATTCTGTTCAGTTGTCTGTGGGTCACATTATCTCTATGAACTCTATAGTGTAGCATAACTTCCTGGATATTGTGAAATTTCGTTTTTCCTATCAGATTGCACCACAGAGCATAGTCTTCCGATGGAGTGTACTTGCAATCATACCATACGCCACCATCTGTCAGCACAGACTTTCTTATCATCGCAGATGGATGACATATGCAGCATTCTATCAGAAGACCCTGCTCAATGTTATTTTTTGGAAAACTCATCCATAGCTTGCCTGTTCCAACAATATCCGCTAAACCACCAACAACGCCGACGTTAGGATGATGTTCCAAAAAATCCTTCTGCTTCATGAAACGATTCGGGACAGAAACGTCATCGTGGTCCATAACCGCCAGATACTCTCCTCGGGACATCTCTATTAGTTTGTTGCGAGATTTGGAAATGCCGAGATTGGTATCGTTTTTTGCAAAAATAATCCTTTCATCGGAATATGACCGCACAATCTTTTCGATATCAACATCCTGCGAATGATCATCGAGAATGATAAATTCAAAATCCGTGTAGGTTTGAGATAGAACACTCTCAATCGCCTCTCTTAGGTGCGATTCCTGAGTGTTATAGGTTGGCATTAAAACTGAAATTTTGGGTGTTTCCACTGCTCTATAACTTCCTTCGAAATAATGATTTTATTCCCGCAAAATAATGCCTGAAAAGCTCCCAATACAGAATCTTAGCCATTTGTAATCTTGTGGCTCCATCATACACTCCCATATTTCTTTCCACAATTTTTTTTTGATCTGCTGATACTTCATCAACCATTTCCAAAAACATATTGTAGATTTTTCTGTACTCGTTAGTATCAGTACACCTGATTTTTCCCGCTTTAATACCAGGTTCGTCAACATTAAAATAATCCGCTTCTGGGCCATATACGAAGAAAGGAATTCCAATTTCAACTGAGTAATATGTATATGATCCTACGAGATTAGCAGTTGTATATTTAAAATGCCTGATAATTTCATAGAAATTATCAACAAAGCATCCGCTAAGGCCATTTCCGGCTGTAAACACAGGCAATCCACTTTCCATATATATTTTATGTTTATTATTCAAGATATCCCACCAAAAAACACATACGGAAATTGGCTGATACTTTTCTGGAAGTGATTTTAGGGCATCAATATATTGGGAAATATCAGAGAGATCATGGATTCCGCGGGTGTTGTGAGCAGCAAAGGCTAAAGTACCACGCGCATCCCTTGTTTGTTGAATGTTTCTAGATTTTCTATAAAAAACGAATGGGTTAAGCATTACCTGACAACGTGGAAATCCGGCCTTTAAATAATAGGGTATCTCCCTCTTCCTCTGGGCCAAGAACAAACAATCTTTGTTGTACATATTCCAGTAACTGAGCTCTTCAAAAGTTCCACCAGGCCCATGACAATGACATATGTATATGGGAAGTGATTGGGGGTAATAGCCATATTCCCTTATTATTCTGCCGTAATCATAAACCTCTGCCACAAACTCGTTCAGATTGCGTACTTTGATAGAAGCCGAGTTAGCTAACTCCCACAATTTCTCATTACTAAATCCATTGTGCGAAAAACTAATCACTCACGCCATCATATTATATATTAGACGAAATTTAATCTTGCCAAGGGTAAGCCAATTGATTTGATTTATCAACATCTATGTTTTTACAATAAACTTCTTTTGTAGCCGTCGTTCTTCTGGTATTTTTTGAACAATTTCTGGCGATTTTACATCGCCCTGGTTATGTGCTATAATTTGGCCGTTTAGTTTTGGATCGAGTTATTTTTGTCGCAGATCGAGTTACGGACAATGGAGGAAAAAGTGCCCAAATTGAAGACCAAAAGCGCTGCTAAGAAGCGTTTTAATTTTACAGCTTCTGGTATGATAATTGCACAACCGGCCTTTCGGCGCCACAATTTGCGAAAGCGCTCCCAGAAAATGAAGCGGCAATCCCGTGGAACGATGGTCCTGAGCTGCTACGATATCCAGAATATTGTTAGATATATGCCGTATAAGTAAGGAGTAAGAAATGTCACGGGTAAAAAGAGGTGTAACGACTCATGCACGCCATAGAAAAGTGGTGAAGCTGTCTAGCGGCTTCCGTGGGAGATCAAATAGTTGCTATCGTGCTGCTCTGGAGCGGTTGGAGAAAGCGATGCAGTTTGCTTACAGGGATCGCCGAAATCGGCGCAGGGATCTGCGCAGCCTCTGGATCGTTCGGATTAACGCTGCCGTACGGGCTCATGGTTTGAAGTATTCACAATTTATTTGTGGTTTGGGAAAGGCTAATATTTCACTGGACAGGAAAATTTTATCAGAGCTAGCGGTCAATGACAAAGAGACGTTTAAGGAGGTGGTGAATAGGGTAAAGTCCGTTTTGGCCTAGTGGTGTTGAGGTTTTTTTTATGTCAAATAAAATTTGTGAATTGCCCGAGGGGTATAGACCGTCCTCCGAGGAGCAGTTTATGAACGAATATCAGAAGGAGTATTTTCGGCGGAAATTACTTAAATGGAAAGACCACATTATGCGGGAAAGAGAGGAATCTCTGAGGTATATCCAGGAAGACGGCAAAGAGTGCGTCGAGGCGGGGGATCGGGCGGCATCGGAGACAGGACTGACCTATGAGCTGCGAAGTAAGGAGAGAGCACACAAATTAGTCAGCAAAATAGAAAATGCACTGAAAAAAATTCAGGAGGGAACCTACGGGTACTGTGAGGAGACTGGGGAGCCAATCGCAATAGAACGTCTTGAGGCAAGACCGGTAGCTCTGTTGAGTCTGGAAGCCCAGGAAAGGCACGAAAAGCAAGAGAGAATTAAAAGTGATGACGAAGAGAAATGAGTAAAAAACTTACAGAGCCAGACGAACCAGCACAGAAACCTAAAACATACGAGAAGGATGAGGCAGGATCCTATGGCAGGGAGCAACTAAAAAACGATCTGCGCTTTATCGCGGTGTTTGCATTTTTTTTCTGTCTGTTTCGTTTTTTCGTCTATGACTGGTACATTGTTCCTTCAAGTTCGATGGTTCCAACGTTGTTGATCGGAGATATGCCGTTCGTGGAAAAATTCACATATGGTTTTTGTAAACACAATATTTGGTTCAGTCCCAATTTGTTTCCAGGAAGAATCTGTTTTCGCGACAACGTAAAGCGGGGAGAAGTCATAGTGTTTAAGCATCCCTACGACGCAAAAAATCCTGAACACAATGATATAAATCTAATAAAGCGCGTCGTGGCTCTGCCTGGAGATAGAGTCAGCCTAGATAAAGGCGTTGTCGTCGTAAACGGGGAGCGGGCCACACTAACCTACACGGGTAAGATGATCTATCATGATACGCATACCCATGAATACATGGACTTAGAACTTTACGAGGAAAAGTTACCCCTCTCAGACTCTCCGGTGCACAAAATCGCGCACAGGGAAAATCGGGAAGAGAGCCCAGTCAGCAATTTTCCTGAAGTTATCGTTCCCAAGGGCTATTATTTTGTGTTAGGGGACAACCGAGATTGTTCCAATGATTCTCGGTTGAATCTTGGAATGATTCCCGAAGAAAATCTTATGGGCCGCGCCTGGTTCATTGTACATTCAATAGGAAATGGCGTACGGTTGTGGGAATTCTGGTTATGGCTCCAGAATATTCGCTATGATAGATTGCTGAAGAGAATTCTTTGATGGCTGGTAACGCCTCGCTGATCCAGCTTCAAACCATAATCTGCTATTGTTTTAAAAACGTAGAGACGGTCGGAATTGCGTTGAAACATCCCGGATTGCAACAAGGGACCCGGGAAAACAGCAGAGAGTTTGAGAGGCTGGAGTTTCTGGGAGATCGTGTGCTAGGATTGGCGGTTGCCAGCGTGTTATATGAGAAATTTCCAGAGGATAGAGAGGGAGATCTCGCAGTGCGCATGGCAGCGCTGGTAGGCACAGATTTTCTGATTAGCCTGGTCAAGAGGACTCGTCTCCTAGATTGTTTTTCCATCCCACGGGATTTTTTTGTTTCAATCCATAAAAATTCGGCAGCACTTGCGGACATGTTAGAGGCGGTATTTGGAGCCATATTTTTGGATGCGAATTTTGAAACTGTCAGGGAAATCGTTGGCAGACTGTGGGAAAAAGATGTGAATAATGTGGTTCATAGAACTAAGGATTTCAAAAGTCAACTGCAGGAAATGACCCAGGCCAGGTCAAGTGGTCTCCCGGTATACAGATTGCTAAAGATAAGCGGCGAGGCCCATGATCCCATCTTCGAGATTGAGGTAACTGCCAGCAAGGAGTCTGCCATCGGCTACGGCAACAGTAAAAAAAGTGCCGAACATGACGCAGCCAGTAAACTTCTCCAGAAATTTCGGGTGATAAGTTGAAAAGATGTGGGATTGTTGCGGTTCTCGGAGAGACCAACGCAGGAAAATCGACGCTAATAAATCAATTGGTGGGACAGAAAGTTTCGATAGTTTCACGTAAAGTTCAGACAACTCTATCAAAGATTCTTGGGATAGCCATCCATAGAGAAAGTCAGATTATCTTTATAGATACTCCGGGTTTTCCAAAGAATAGCAGAAAAGCCATCGAAAATTTGGAAAGAACGATCTGGGATGCTTTTAGAGAGTCGGAAGAGGTTCTGTTCGTCATCGATGTTTGTCGTAGAAACTTTGATACCAGTATGGCTATCCTGCAGAAAATTCACCAAACCAAAAGAGTTTCTCTGGTCATGAACAAGGTGGATCTGATACATAAGCCAAAACTTTTGGAGATAGCTGAGCTATTTCGCCTGGTGAGAAACTTTGAAAATGTGTTCATGGTATCCAGCCTAACAAAAAGCGGAATAGACAAAATATTGGACTATGTCGCTTCCGCCGTTGGCGAGGGAGAGTGGCTATATGAAGCGGATCAGATCACGGATTTATCTATGGAAAAATACGCAGCAGAGATTACGCGCGAGCACATATATCACCGTTTACATCAGGAGATCCCCTATGAATGTGTGGTGAAAACCGCTAGCTGTGAAGATCAATTGGATGGTAGTATAAAGATTGTTCAGAATATCTATGTGAAAAACAGAGCGCATAGAATTATATTCATTGGCCATAAAGGAGGAAAGGTGAGAGCAATAGGGGAAGCCTCTCGAAAGGAATTGTCTTCTTTAATGGGAAAGACCGTGCATCTATTTCTGCAGATCAAAACAGGAGACGGACCTGATCCCCGGGAGGGCAACTAAAATTGCAATGGCGGGAGAATGGCATTATTTTATCATCCAAAGCATTCCGGGAAAGATTCAGAATTGTAAGCGTATTTAACAAGACTTTCGGGAAAACATCCGGCCTGCTTAGAGATTCAAAAATTACGGTTCAGCCAGGTGATATAAGCGATATTTATTGGATGGGACGTACGACTGAACAGCTGGGAACATTTAAAATCGAAAATATTTTCTCTCCCTTCTCCCATGTTTTTGACAATTCCATAGCGGTTTTCGCCGTGGAGAGCATATGTTTCCTTTGCTCCAGTGGATTGCCGGAGAATGCTCCTCATCCAGGTCTATTTGACGCCATCAAAACATTGCTGCTCTCGATTTATCATGGAAATTGGTTGGTCAACTATGTATTTTTTGAAATAAAGTTTCTTTCAGAGGTGGGATCTGGCCTAGATCTGTCCAAATGTGCGTTGACTGGAAGTACCGAAAACCTCTGGTATATTTCTCCCCGCAGCGGATGTGCAGCCACCAGAGATGCCGGCGAAAAATATCATAATCGTCTGTTTATTCTTCCACAGTTTCTGCTGTCCTCTACTTCTTTTCCCAGCGATGCCGACATTTTTTCTGCTTTAACCATAACTGGGCATTTTTTAAAAATGTACTTTTGTGATATAAGCAACGGAAAATTGCCGGTGTCACGGGACTGTCTGATGATGGAATTGGCGGAAAAAGTTGGTGTGGGAACGAAGTGAGAATCAGCACAATAGTGAATAAAGAAGAAAAACGGGTAGCAATCACACCGGGAGTCATCGGAAAGTATCTTAGCATGGGAATCGAGGTGGTAATCCCATCGGATATTGGAAGAGATGCCGGATATTCGGATGAGGAGTATGTCGCGGCAGGAGCATCTATTTGGAAGGAGAAATCCATCCCAGACGCTGAAATATACGCCTGCATCCATCCTCCTCTGTTGTGCAATTTTAGGTCTGGGTCCTATCTAATAGCTCTGCTAACGTCCTTCCGGAACCGCAAGATTGTGGAGAGGCTGAGGAGCAGAGGAGTGCATCTGTGTGCTCTGGAGAAAATTCCACGTATTTCCCGGGCTCAGTCCATGGATGTACTTTCTTCACAGGCCAATGTTGCTGGGTATAGGGCGGCTCTGGAGGCACTGGTGGAGTATCAACGGGTAGTTCCCCTGATGATGACCGCTGCTGGTACGATTCGTCCGGCCAGGGTTTTGGTACTTGGAGCGGGCGTCGCAGGTCTGCAGGCCATAGCGACAGCTAAAAGGCTTGGAGCAAGCGTGTCAGCGTTGGATGTTCGGGTCACAGCCAAGGAGCAGGTGGAAAGCCTGGGTGCTCGCTTCATTGATGTGGGAATCAGTACCAATGGCGAAACCGCTGGCGGTTATGCCAAGGAAATGGATATCGATTACCAGGAACGTCAGGCAGACAAGCTACGCCAGGTAGTGCCCCAGGTGGATATCGTGATAACTACTGCTCAGATACCTGGAAAACCCGCTCCAAAATTAATCAGTGAAGACATGGTTCGATCAATGTCTTCCGGATCTGTGATTGTCGATATGGCCACCGAGAGTGGTGGTAATTGTGTGTTGTCCGAAAAGGGAAAAGTAATCAGAGTCGGCGATGTCACTATAGTTGGTCGCACAGATTTTGCTGCGAGGGTGGCTCATGACTCTAGTCAGTTGTTTGCGAGGAACGTTTTTAATTTCGTGTCGCTTATGCTTAAAAATGGTGAAATAGACATCTCCGATGAAATTATTCAGGCGACAATTGCGCCCTAGGATAAATTCATGAGATTCTTGGATAGGGCTAAGATTTTTCTTGGGGCTGGGAATGGCGGAAATGGTTGCCTAAGTTTTCGTCGCGAAAAGTTTATTGAGTACGGAGGTCCAGACGGTGGAGACGGCGGTAAGGGCGGTGACATATACTTTGAGGGAAGTCGCAATTTGAATACTCTCATAGATTATCGCTACCAGCAGCACTTTCGAGCCGAGCGTGGAGAAAATGGCGGTAGTGCTGATTGCCACGGAGCGAACGGAGATGATCTCGTATTGAAAGTTCCAGTTGGAACCGAAATTTTGGATGGGTCAGGTGAAAATGTTTTGACGGATCTCCTGAATGAAGGACAGCGAGTTCTTATCGCCAGAGGCGGAGCAGGCGGTAGAGGCAATAGCAAATTTAAATCCTCGATAAATCAGGCTCCCAGACGAGCAGACGCCGGAGAGGATGGAGAAGAGCTGTGGGTGTGGCTGCAGCTGAAATTAATAGCGGACGCAGGATTAGTTGGACTGCCGAACGCCGGAAAATCTACATTTTTATCGGCGACAACGAGGGCTAGACCGAAAATCGCCGATTATCCTTTCACGACTCTAACACCGCAGTTAGGCGTTGTCCGTGTCGATGGTAAGGAGTTCGTGTTGGCCGATATCCCAGGTTTGATAGAAGGTGCGCACCTCGGTCGAGGCCTCGGCGACAGGTTCCTGGCCCATGTGGAGCGTTGTAAGACGCTCATTCATCTGATTGATGCAACACGCAGCGATGCTTTTCATGCCTACGAAACTGTTCGCCATGAGCTGAGAACCTACAGTCCAAGTCTGGAGAAAAAGCCGGAAATAATCGTTCTGAATAAATCAGATGAAATTCCTTCTGATGTGGTCAACAGCCTACGGAGGAAATTTTCAACCAAATATTCCAGAAAAACGTTTGCAATTTCTGCAATAAATCCCTCCGAAAATGTAAAACATGCTCTACGTCGGGTTGCTATCTATTGTCTTGCCTGTGTTCCTGGGATTGCCGTATTTTCAGGGGAAATTCCCAGGTTTATAAAGGGATTTACTTCAGCGGTCTGATATTAAGAGTTAACAACAAAACTGTTTTATGATAGCATTTCCGTTGTTTATTAGTAAATTTGGAATTCATGTGCTAAATAATAAAACGGTTCTGATTACTGGAGGAACAGGATCTTTCGGGAAGAAATTCTCTTTGGAGATATTACAAAAATTTCCTGGCATTAGGAAGGTAATTGTTTATTCACGTGATGAATACAAGCAATTTCTTATGCAAAATATGCCCGTGTTTATGCCATATGTCGAAAAAATGAGGTTTTTTATCGGAGACATCAGGGACAAAGAGCGCCTGATGAGAGCTTTTTCTGGAGTAAATATTATTGTTCACGCTGCCGCGCTAAAGCAAGTTCCAGCTTGTGAATACAATCCGTTTGAAGCGGTTAAAACAAATATAATTGGAGCACAGAATATTATCAATGCAGCAATTGACTCAAAAGTATCCAAGGTCGTGGCTATTTCCACCGATAAAGCCTGTTCTCCGGTGAATTTGTACGGAGCGACAAAATTATGCTCTGATAAATTATTCATCGCTGGAAATGTTTATAGCAGCGGTACTTCAGCAACAACATTTTCCATTGTAAGATATGGAAATGTTGCTGGATCCCGGGGTTCTGTGATTCCTTTCTTTAAGAAACTTGTTGCAGATGGAAAAAAAGAGTTGCCGATCACTGACCTAAGAATGACACGTTTCTGGCTGAAACTAGAGCAGGCTGTGGAAATGGTTGTAATTGCAATAGAAAGAATGCAGGGCGGAGAGCTCTATGTGAAAAAAATTCCATCGATGAAAGTAACAGATTTGGCGCAGGTGATTGCCCCGGAACTACCGGTAAAAGAAATAGGCATACGTCCAGGGGAAAAAATCCATGAGCAAATGATCACAAAAGAAGATGCCCGTAATACACTTGAATTTAAAGATTATTTTGTGGTTCTCCCTGACATTCAACTGAACAACATAACTAGTGTATATACAAATTGCCATCATGTGGCAGAAAATTTTGAGTATGATTCTGGAAAAAACAATCGGTGGTTAACCATTGATGAAATGAAAAAGCTGGTATCTGAGATAGGATACGAAATATGATAATTGGACTTTTTTCGAAACCGAGTAGTTCTGATCAGTTTTTCGACCATTGGTTCAGATCCAAGGTCCGGCGTCGGTTGTCCAATAGACTTTTTTCGAAACCGAGATATTTCGAGGAATTTTTAGGAGCATACGAAGTGCAGGACCGCAGAGTACGACGAGTGGTACATGAGGATCCAAGCATAGGAGCGACGCAAAAATTACCGAAAGAGCGAATGTCTCGAAAGAAGTCTAATATTTTTTTGTGGAGAAGCAATGATTGTTGAGTGTCCCGCCTGCTCCTGTAAGTATTTCGTATCAGTAGATATTCTGGACAGAGGCAAGCTAGTTCGTTGCAGCATGTGTGGAGCCACCTGGCAACAGACATCAGTCAAGGAACACACGAAGGATCATGTTGTTGGTTTAATCCAGTGGACTTTTTTTTGGTTTGTTCTTTTTCTCGGAATTTCTGGTCTGTTCTTCGCTCCCGATGCGATGATGAAGATTTGGCCTGCGGTGTCGTCGTTCTACGAAGCACTTGGTCTATCCAACAATTCCAGTGGATGTTTTTCCATTCAAAATTTGTCCAATTTTTTTGTGATGAAAAACGATACTCTGTACATGGGATTGAAAGGGGAAATAGTTAACACATCCGATGAAGTGAAAAACATTTCAGCTGTCACCGTTTTACTCTGTGATGACGAGGGCGTATCCAAAAACGACTCCTATAAGAAAACCTGGACCCACAATCTAACTTATAAGAAATTGCTGCCAAATCAAAAAGTTGTATTCGAAACGGAACTGCAGCGCGTTCCTTGCAACAATTTGCTTTGCTATATTACATTGGATGCTTTATAGGAAGAGGAATGATTTCAACGGACGTACGGAATTTTATTAATAATGTATATTCCTGTGCGGTGGAGATTGCGGGAATTTTCGTTTTTTTCTTGGCTCTGGCGACCATCGTTGCGCAAATGTCCTACTGCGCTGAAGATCCATCACTGAACACGGCTATAGACGGAGCAGCCCACAATTTACTTTCCTTTGCAGGAAGTTACTATGCGGACATCGTGATGCAGTTTTTGGGTGTTTCCTCCTATGTATTTTCGGGCATTGTCTTATCATTTGGGTATCAGCTGGTGGAATATCACATGGTCTCATTCCTACGTCTACCGGCGTCTTTGCTGTGTTGTGTGTCCTTTTCAATTATTCTTGCGTTGACTCCGGGGAAGCTGTCAATGGCGTCCGGGCTAATCGGCCAGATGATATCGCAATTTGTAAAAAGTCGAGTAGATGTCCAAGACCCCGTGAATTTTTGGCTGTTGATGGGGATATTGTTCCTGATATTTCTCTCGACGGCTGCCTATTCCACTAAATTTGATTCTTCAAATTTTCGTCGACTTCTGAAGCTGTTCAACAGTGCCAAAAAACCAATTTCTGAGATGATTTCTGACATGTATACTCCGCCTAGTTCCTCTGTTTCTCCACCGGAGCGCCCAGGGAAGGATACGGGACTTTGGAGCAAGGAATTTACCCTTCCTCCTCTCACATTGCTCACAGAAGCCCAGATAAGTAGTGAGAAGTTGTCAGAAGCCGATCTGCGGAGTCGATCGGATGATCTTGTGCGTGTGCTGGGTGATTTTGGGATAAGCGGAGAAATAACCGGGGCTAGTCCAGGACCCGTCGTAACCCTTTACGAATTAAAGCCTGCAGCGGGAATAAAATCATCTAGAGTAATCGGATTAGCCAACGATATTGCCCGCTATATGAGTGCGGTCTCCGCCAGAGTCGCTGTGATACCAGGACGGAATGCTTTGGGGATAGAATTACCCAACAAGAAACGGCAAACGGTTTACCTCCGAGAAATTCTAGAATCCGACGTGTACAGGAAATCACCGGCCGCGCTGCCTATTTCGCTCGGCAAGGATATTTCCGGAGAATCAATTGTGGTGGATCTCGCAAGAATGCCCCATCTACTGATCGCAGGAACCACAGGATCAGGAAAATCTGTTGGAATAAATGCCATGATATTATCTCTTCTCTATAGGTTGTCTCCGGAGGAGTGCAAATTCATTATGGTAGATCCGAAAATGTTGGAGTTATCTGTTTATGATGATATTCCCCATCTACTTACTCCGGTAGTCACCGAGCCCCAAAAAGCAGTTGCTGCGCTAAAATGGGCAGTGAAGGAAATGGAGTCTCGCTACCTGGCAATGTCCAAGTTGGGTGTCCGAAATATCGAGGGATATAATACGAAGTTAAACAATCAAAAAAAGTCGGCAGAGTCGTTAACCAGAAAAATACACATTGGCTTCGATCCCGAAACAGGAGCTCCGATATACGAAACGCAGGTAGTGAGACTTGATCCATTCCCGTACATCGTAATCATTGTGGATGAGATGGCGGATCTAATGCTTGTCGCGGGAAAGGATATTGAAATTGCTGTACAGCGGCTTGCTCAGATGGCACGCGCAGCCGGGATACATTTGATCATGGCAACCCAGAGACCATCCGTGGATGTGATCACAGGAACCATCAAAGCTAATTTTCCCACGAGGATTAGTTTTCAGGTCAGTTCAAAAATTGACAGCCGTACCATACTTGGCGAACAGGGCGCCGAGCAGCTGCTGGGTCAGGGGGATATGCTCCACATGGCATCCGGAGGTAGAATGACACGCATCCACTGCCCGTTTGTTAGTGATGTGGAGGTGGAAAAAGTCACTGAAGATCTCAAGAATCAAGGAGAACCGCATTATATAACAACGATTTTGGAAGATGAGGAACAGATTGGCGGTGAAGAAGATGAGATCGATATTTCCGTAGATGATCAGATGTACAATGCTGCAGTAGCGCTGATTCTGAAGGAAGGAAAAGTATCCACAA
Organism: Holosporaceae bacterium; assembly: GCA_031257475.1. Classification (GTDB taxonomy): domain Bacteria; phylum Pseudomonadota; class Alphaproteobacteria; order UBA3830; family UBA3830; genus JAIRMQ01. Next base: position 2,364 of record JAIROP010000018.1, on the reverse strand, counting down.
GTTTTTTACAACGGAATCTAAAAGTCGGGTATAACAGAGCAGCTCGTTTGATTGATAAGATGGAAGCTGGAGGCCTTGTTTCTCCGGCCAATCATCAGGGAAAAAGAGAAGTGTTGGGACGGTAGTCAGCCAATGGGAAAAAGGATTTTTGCAGTTTTCGTAGTTTTTTGCTATTGTACGAGAGTGTTTGGAGCGGCGCAAGAGGGAAACAGCGAAGAATCTCTGCAATGGGTGGAAACATATTTAAACGAAATAAACAGCTACGAAGCGGATTTTATTCAGACGGATTCTTTTGGTAACAGGGTCACAGGACATATCTTGATACACAGGCCAGGAATGCTTCGTATGGAATCTGATACCCATCATATAACCATAAACGGAAACAAACTGACAATTTATGATCTTGGGCTTAATGAAAAAACGGAAACTACCGCCCATTCCATTCCTCTGGCTTTCCTGCTTCGAAGAAAAATCGATATACATAAAAATTGTCGTGTATTATCCACAAGGACAGGTACAGATTTTGTGGCGATAAAATTATGTGGGAAAAATGAGGATTTATCTGAGGCAATCATGCTAGTTTTTTCGAGGAAACCGTTTGTCCTGCGTAAATGGATCATTTTCCCCGATAAAAACAATGATTCCCTGGATAGCAGCATAGAAGTTGCTTTGTTTAATTGGAAGCTCAACGGTACAGAGAAAGTCGACGCCCTCCCGAAATAGATTCGAACTTTCTGGAATTTTGATCAGCCTTTTTCGGCGGCCGTGCCAGGAAATTTGGAAAAATTTTTTAGCATTTTATCGCAAAAATAGTCAACAAGAGGGGACTATTTTGCAAGTCAAAAATTTCGTCAAAAGAATTGGCGTTTTTTTGAAAGAAATGCTATAATGAATTCGATTGGTGTTAGGGACAGAATGTATAGATTTTTGGATCAAAAAAATGATTTTGCTTTTAAGCGAGTGTTTGGAACAGAGAAAAATAAAGCAAAATCTGCTCAATACCTTGTGGCTTGCCGCGGGTGATCATTTATTCTCCCTTTTCCTCACTAATTCCGAACATGGCTTCTCTTTCTCTCTTTTCTTTAATTCACGACAAAACCCCTAATAACGAACAGGGTTAATAATCGCAACAGCTACAATGAACATGGAGAACAGAGAAAAAAGGGAATAGCAGTGAACTTGACGAGGAAGAGAAAATATGATATATGAAAAGGAAGTACAGGAGAGGAGAATCAATCATGAGAAACAGAAATCAAGTACGTATGTCTTTGCTAGTTGGGCTCTTTGCCGGATTGGCTGTTATCCGCCTCGGTGACATTAATAGAGTTTATGCTGCAGAGAAGCAGTCATTTCGACAGCTGCTTAGAGAGAACCGGGAAGCACGAGCTCAGGTTGATACGGTCGATGCAAGGTGTGCAGAGTTTCGCTGCCCTTTCCAATCTGACCATCCTTGGGAATTGGCTAACGAGCAGAATATTTTGTTGTGTCTGTTCCACGACACGTTACGGAGTACAATTATGTTCTTTTCGATTAGCCAAGGATGCCAGTATATTTCACTAACCCAGAATAACGATGACGAGATGCTCATTGGTGCAGATCTGCGATTGAGTGAACATAGTCTGTTGCCAATTCAACAGCGTATATGCACACTGTGCAATACAGGAGTGTCAAACATATCTGATGACGGATCACATGTGACGGGAAAATCTCTATTGACTGGGTACGATGAGATGGACAGAGCATTACTCGCACCGGTTGCGAATAATGTGACACTGGCACACCTTAATGCTTTGGCCGACAGAATAAATGCTAGTCAAAATCTATTAACATTACTGTCCAACGATATTGATGATGGGTTTGGCCCTGATCTGCGTGTAACCCAATACGCGCTGAATCAAGGAATAGCAAAAGAAGAAGATCAGAGTGCTCGAGGAAGATCTTTGTGCCTGTTCGTTTGGATGATATCCAAATGTTTTTTACATGGATCACTCACTCCACTTGACCACATGAATTCCTTTCCTGGTTCTTCCACCTGGTCTGGTATTGGAATGAACGTAAGGATAATGAGAGCATTATTACGTCTGTGGAACTTCTCGGCACATGGCTTAACTGTAACGGACCAAGATTTAATCTGACAGACATGGATTTTTAGTCGCCCGAATTGTCATATAAGTAATGATTGTCGGAAGCGTTTTCATGGTATGCCAATTGATTGTATTTATCAATGGCAGTGTGTTTAGGAATTGGGGATTGCGCTATATAGATAGCAATGCATGTTTATTAAGCAATAGAGTTATTGATAGCTCAAGCATTTCCTTTGATTTTGAGTAACATTTTGTTTTCCGATGTAATCTTGCGAGATAA
>JAIROP010000001.1 GCA_031257475.1 Holosporaceae bacterium | reverse complement strand
GCCTCCCTTTTGGACTTCTGCTTCTCCAGCTCCTGCAGCTGAGCCTCTGTGAGGATAATCCCCTCTGCCACCACCTTTTTCTCCAGAGCTTTCAGCCTTCTGTCCAAAGTATTCAGGTTGTTGCGTTTCCAAATGCTGTGAACGCCTCCGGATGAGACCATTATACCCATCTTGCGAAGCTCGTTGGACGCTCGAACCTGACCATGGGCCGGACATTCCAGAGCCATATCGATCGCCGCTTTCTCCACCTGATCAACCACTCGATTCTTCAAAATCGGCTTGCGGCGACTGATCTCCATCAGCGCCTCAGGGCCTCCGGATTCGTATAACTCTTTGAACCTATAGTAGCTGTCTCTCGAGTATCCCAACGTCCTGCAAGCTGAGAGGGTACATTCCCAAGCTGCTTCATCAGCTCCAACAGACCTATCTTCGGCTTTATTATCTTTTCTGCCAGTGTCATTTTTAATTTCCTGTTTACTTCCAATATATGCATAATCGCACCATGCAATCATGCTCCATTATACATCATCTGTCAGATTAAATTTTGATTGGCACAGATTAACCGCTTTGAGTATCCATTCCTTGTTTTTCCTGATCCTATAAAATGCCTCATCTCATCAAACTCTATCTCCTTGATAGCTCCACAAATTTTCGGCATTTCCTCTTCGCTTGCTCCTTTTTTTATCCAATTCATTATCGTTGTCGGAGAGCATTTAAAAACTTTCTTCGCCATAAAATTATACGTCGTTTTCGACATACTATACAATGACACCGCCAATGCTCATTTTCAATCGTCTACTGTTTTATTCTTCTGTCTTTTTCTTGGAAATTCTTTTTACAATCCCTACATTTATATCTCTGTCTTCTTTTGACAGAACCATTCTTGCAAACTTCCTCTGATCCACAGTATCTACATCTCTTTTCTCGCCTCATATTCAACACCTATAATTGCATTATATCATATCTATATTTAAATAAAAACTCTCCGATTTCCTCGACCTATTCACATATCTCGTATAACTACATCCAAACTATAGCAAAAATGACAGGCTTTTACAATATGTCACACATATTTAATAACGGGAAATGGTATTACACGGCTCCAGGGATGGAGTGAGGCTTTACAATGAGAATGTTGCCAAACTCTTGAGACAGAAGACAATCATTGGATAGAGCGGAAAGTGGATAGGAATCTGCCGGGGAAGGAATGTCGTAGAAGACAAACCCCATATTGCGCAGGTCACTGATGAGCTGACGAGTATCTCCGTACCTCTGCAGCAAATGAGGACGCCATTCGGCAATTATTTTTATATTGGGAGAGTCGGAAATAATTCTCCTGGCTCCATTCAAGACCAGAATTTCAGATCCTTCAATGTCCATCCTTAACCAATCAACGTTTTTCAAATGCAAAAGGTCCTCATCCAGAGAAATCGTTTCCATCTGTTCCTCTTTCTTTTCGCTTGCGTAAATTATTTTTGGTTCTTCCTGGGATTTTATGTGAGAAAGCCCCAAGTTTGGTTCGTTGAATACGAAATTCACCTGTTTCTTCCGATCAGCAACAACGGCATTTTTCAGAGTGACAATATCATATAGATCGTTCATTTTCAGTGATAAACGATTTAGATCAACGAGTTTTCCATTGGCGTCATAGGAATACACTCGGCCGCTTTTCGTCACCAATTTCGCCAACAGAGTGGTGTAATATCCAATGTGGGCACCCACTTCAACAACAGTTTCAGAAGGTTTGATATTTTTGATCAGATACTCGGTGAGCGGAACCTCCCAGACGGACCTGAATTCTATATTTTCAGATACATAATCGCCCTTCACAGTCAACAGCCACAGATCCTGATTGGTTTTGCTTAGTCTGTACTTATCCGCCCAACTTCCAGGAGAAAACTCCCTGTCCTCCCGAAAAATTACGATAATCAAAGCACAGAGTAGCAGAGAAATGATGATAAGCGGCTGAGTCCCGGAAAACAGAGTTACATTCCTTATTTTTTTTAGCATTTTCTCCTCCAACAGTAACCGTGTTCGTTTATTAGTTTTTGCCAACCTTGATATGGTCATTCCACTGGATCTTCCTCATTTTCATTGGCAGAACTTCTTGCTCCGCGAACAATTTTTATGCCAAAGTTTTTGTCTGTGCTAATCTTTTGGCGCGGAGCGGACTTCTGGGTTGTCTTTCTATTCTTCACCGCTTTTTTATTATCGAAAGCTCTTTGATCAAACAGATCATTTGTCGAACTGCCTCGAGGTGGAAGACGGTCATTCCCAATAACATGCTCCACCGGCGGTGGTAAGAGCACATTTAAAACGCCTCCAAAATCCCGTCTCACATCCTCGATACTGTAGTTCCGCAGTTGCTTCACACACATTATCGGCATTCCAATGGAACCTGTAATATTGTACGGAACCATCAAAACAACTCCATTCATATTTGGATTCAAAAGCGTGGATGTGGCAAGGGCTTTCCCGTTCATATCCAAATAGTCATTCTCCCTGTCATAGAACCCGCTGAAAGATATTCCCATGGCTGGGCTGACAGCTTTCCCATTTTCTATTTGTATACGATTGCCTGCCATAGTGAAAACTCCTGTGCAGAAATTAAATCCCATGGAAAAATTATCTACACTAGGCTGCACAATCGTCGATGAGAAGGAGACTAGCTTTCCAAGCTGATGATTGTTTTTTACAATAAAGTCTCTAATTTCAAACACTCCAGACATAGACTTGTCTGATACATTGGAAGATTTTGTCACAAAATTAATACTTCCCCCAATGATAGTATCTATGACCCTGAAATACTTCAAGAATTTACCGGCATCCGAAGCGGATAGCGACAGTACAATATCATCTGCCCCCTCAATTGGCCTTGCGGTTAGAACCAGCGTAGTGTCATCGCCAATAACGGCATAGCAGGCTCCTCCAACGATTTTCCCATTTTTTATATCCAGGTTACCCTTAACATTCTTTATCTTTTGGGTCCCAAAAATGATAGCTTCTTTTAGATTCACGTAGATCGATACCATTGTCTTTTTATCAATCTTTTCAAGGATCTGATAAATTTTGCTGGCGTCGAACGAATCGCCGACAACTGAAAAAAGTATGTTGTTTCCCGCATCACGGATTAGATTAATTTTGGCGACGCCTCCTCGGATTTTGAATTCATCAAAAGAACACTTGAGCAGGTGTCCTTTTTTATCCAGAACCATTTTCCCCTTTATTTGATTGTTCGGAGTAATCAGAGACATATCCAAAAATTCAAAAACTTCGTCACGGCAGATAACGTGGGCGGTGAAAAGCCCGTCTTCTTTTCTAAGTTTTACCTCCCCCACCATGGGAAGAACCATCGAGGCATTTTTCAAGCTCATACGAACGTCGTAGTTTTCGATGCCATTTTTCCAGGACGAATCTATTTCCAAAATATAATTTCCGTGGCAGATTTTTCCCAAAACTGGAATGAAAGCATTCAGAAAATCTGAAGAGGAATCAAAAATAAATTTTCCTCTTCCCGAACCATCTGCTAAGTTCTCATCTATTTTAAAATTAATCTTATTTTTTCCAGTGGCGACATGAGCGCTTGCCGATAGCCTTTCGTCATTCCAGGTTAGCTTCAGCTCCTTTGTGTTATTGTCGGATTTTATTATACCGTCCCCTTCTACGATTCTGAATGGAATCTCACTGTTTTGCAGCTTATCCCCTTTCACGTTGACCAGCTTTATATTTAGGTTTGCCAATCCTTTTATTGCCAGCTGATCCAATGGTAGCTGAGATAACCGTTGAGAAATATCGCGGGTGTAGGATGAAATATCGTCCACGGGAATATCGATATTAATCTGTCCTATCCAAGAGCCATCTTTGTTGGATATGAAAAAGACGCCGCTATTTATTTTAATCTTTTGAAAGGTAGCATGTGCCAATTTTATATCGAATCCATCATTGGAGATGACTCCGGTGGCATCCACATTGGTCACAAGATACTTACCAAGCGGAACCTTGGCATCTTTTATTTTAAAGATTCCATGACCGATATCTAATTTTTCCGGAGTAATTTGCTCATTAAAGGCAATATCTCCCTTGAGATCAAATTTGAGCAACTCCAGCTTAAATCCAGGTAGATAAGTATTGAACATAGATACCGCTAATTTGGAGATATTCTCCGGCAGGATAGATTCCATTTCCCGCACGTCAATGTTGGTTAAACTCAAAGTACCATTAACATTGGCCACATCAAGAAACCTATATCCGTCCAAAGGTACGCTTATTCCTGTCAGCTGTAGCCCAGAGCTACCATAGGTAATGTTGATGGACTCGATTGTGGCCAGATTCTCGGAAATGGTGCCGCAGACACTTCCGCTGTCTATTCTCTTTCCAAGATTCAGAGATAGGGTGCTTTTGGATGGAATCTTTATGGTTCCTGTTGACACAATGAGGTCGAACCGACCTTCCCTAAATTTTTCACCCTCAAAATTCAGCGTCAATGTTCCGGAAACTGGAAGATTGTATCCATCTATTAGCGTGAATATTCTGTTGTCCAAAGGAGTATTTCTCTTGGAAAAGGTGGTATTTATGAAGAATGGATTCAATGAGTCAGTTTTAACGATGTAGGAAAATTTGTCACCCATCTCATTAGATTTTGTTAAACTCAGACGAGACACATAGTCTTGCCCCGGAAAGGACATGGAAAAATCCACAATCCGTGGAAAATTATCTCCCATCCTATGCTCGCAGTACAAATTTTTAAATTGCCAATTGACTCCGTTCTCACTGATTGAAAGATCGGCATTTAACAGTTTGACGATTACATCATCACCGAGTATGCTGCGATAGTTCTCAAATGACTTAAAAGGTTCCAGCAAAGCTTTATTATCCCCTCCCTTGACTAAATTTGGATTTATGGAAATATTGTTAAAATCGTCTGAGAATTCCAGATGAATTTGTGGATTCATTATGGAAACTTTTTTGGCAATCAATCTCTGTTGTTTGACGGATTCTGTGTAATTCGGAAGAATTATAATCTGAGGCAGAGAAAGATTGTCAAGTTTTACTCTATTGATAACCACTTCCGGTACCTTTGCATCGAAATTCCAGCGCAGTGTGGCGGATTTGATGGACAGATCCATATCTGGATATAGTTTATCCAGCTTCTCCTGTATTACAGCTGATATTAGTGTGTTTTCCACCGATCCAAACTGCATAAATACCAAAAAACACAGCAGTGAGACCAGTAATCCCGCCGATACTCCCATTGCCAACAGAGAGGTTACTTTTATGGCCTTCAGAATGTACCCAGACATGGGTCTCACGATAAGAACTGAAAAAGATTCACTCACATAGTTGCGAAGAGAAAAGTCCAGCTCAAGGTTCTGATCTGAAAACTCAGGATTTCCTGGAATCTCCCTGACAACACCCCTATTCCTTCTACCGCTGATCAGATCTGCAGTGTTACTAAAAAAACCCATAATACAAAAACCCATTACTATCTATGGATTCTGTTCTGAAAATGTATTATTAAAGGTTAATTTCGGGAATCTTTTTCTCTATGATCTCGAAAAAGTTTTCTTCGGAAATAATTTTTATTCCCAATTTTTTCGCCTGATCCAATTTCTGACCAGCATTTTTGCCTGCCACTACCAGGAACGTCCTTGAAGAAACAGAGGATGCGACCTTCCCTCCAAATTTTTCAGTCAGTTCCTTGGCTTCCTCCCGAGATAATTTTTCGAAGCTGCCGGTAAATACGACAAATTGTCCGGAAAATATGTTTTCCTCTGACGATTTTGTGGCCATGACAGTTACTATTCCGTCGGAAACGCCATCTCCCCCGAGATCCTGAACTATTTTTAAATTATTTTCATTGACAAAAAAGCTGCTGAAGTCTCCGGCAGTGGCCATGCCTATGCCTTGAATTTGACATAGCTTTTCACACTCTGCATTTTTTATACAGTGCAAAAAATTTCCGTAGGTACCGAAAAAATTGGCGATTAGTTTGGATACTGCCCGTCCGACCTGGGGAATACTCAGTGCGTATATAAATTTGTCCAGGGCAACGGTTTTGGCGGTTTCGATCGACCGGAGGAGATTCTCCACGGATAATTTGCCCCAGCCGTCTGCATTTTCCAAATAATTCCTATGATTCTTTATGTAAAATATGTCCACAGAACTTTTGATGATCCCCTTTTCGTATAAAAATCGGATATTTTGTTCTCCAAGACCATCGATATTGAAGGCCTGCCTGGATGCAAAATGTATGAGCCTTTCCACCAACTGTGCTTCGCAGTTCATGTTTATGCACCTGATGGCCGCTTCGTTTTTTTCTCTCAAGAGAGCCGACCCACAGCATGGACAGACCATTGGAAACGTGAATGGAACTGAATCTGCCTGGCGTTCCTCCAGTATCGGGTACAGAACCTGGGGAATAACGTCTCCAGCTCGCTGCACGACTACCCTATCGCCAACTCTAATGTCTCGCTTCTCCATCTCGTCCTTGTTATGCAAAGTTGCCCGCGAGACCACAACTCCACCCACTGTGACTGGCTTTAGTTCGGCCACCGGAGTCAGGTTGCCCGTCCTTCCAACCTGCGTAATTATGTTCATGACGACTGTCTGAACCTTCTCTGCAGGAAATTTATAGGCAATGGAATGCCTTGGGAATTTGGTAGAAGCCCCAAGTTTCTTTTGGATAGACAAGTCGTTTACCTTGTAAACGATGCCGTCAATATCATATTCCAGTTCTGCCCTCTGTTTTTCCATTTTTTTATAGAACTCAAATGCTTCGGACTGACTACTGCACAGAATTATTTGGTCCGACACGGTAAATCCAAAATTTTTCAGTATTTCCAGAACATCCATTTGAGTTGTCAGCCTCATTCTTTGATTTGGGATAAGTGCATAGGCAAAAAACGTTAATTTTCGCGAGGCAGTAATTTGAGGATCCAGCTGCCGAATAGATCCGGCCGCCGCATTGCGTGGGTTCGCAAACAACTTCTCTCCATCTTCCTGCCTTTGTTGGTTAAGTTTCTGGAAATCGCTTTTCTGCATCACCACTTCGCCACGTACCTCTCCGGAAAAATTCTCGATTGTCTTTGGGATTCCCTCAATGGTCATGAGATTTTGGGTTATGTCCTCTCCCACGAATCCATCTCCTCGGGTTGCCGCATCCACCAGTACTCCATCTCTGTATAAAATAGATGCGGATAGACCGTCCAGTTTTGGTTCCAGCACAAAGTCTATTTTTTCTCTTTCTGCCTGTTTTCTGACTCTTCTCAAAAATTCCTCAATATCTCTCTCTTCATAGGCGTTTTCCAGAGATAGCATCTGGGTCTCATGCCTGATCTTGCGAAATGCCTTCTCGGACTCTGCTCCAACCTTCTGCGTAGGACTGGCTGCAGATCCCAGCTGCGGAAATTCTTTTTCTATTTCCTGCAACTCTCTGTATCTCTGATCGTATTCTTCGTCACTTACACGTGGATCGTCAAATATATAGTACTGTCTGGAATAGCTACGCAGCAACCTAGACAACTCCTCATGCCGCTTCTTCCCCTCTTCGTAACGCACAATACTCCTTTGCGGGGATCATGATTACCCGAACCTTCATCCTTCAGGATCAACGACGAACGTTAAATCCCCAAGGGCGGTGGGCTCGAAAGCCTCTCTGCGATATACTGGTTCCAAAATAAAACCGCTGCCTGTTGTCATGCGCAGTTGGGGTTGCGGCTTCCTTATCCTCGTAGAGACACGTTGTGCTCTGCTCTGCCTTGATCCCAAAAAACTCATTGTCATACTTCACAGTAAAACATGGATTGGAAACACCAGGGCGCCTGTATAGTTCTGCATCTAACTCCAACCCTTTGATATCATTTGGGGTGTATGCAAGGCTTGCGTATATTTTCCTCATGGCATCGTCGTAGTGTTGGTAGTTACACTCTACACTACATTCACTAGTCAGGCTGCATATTCCTGCAAGGGTTAGTCTTCTATCCGGAGACCTTTGATTCCGTCCCTTGGAGGGATCATCATATGTTAAACCTGCAGAAACAATGAATGCAACATTGCCCACCTTTGTCGACAAACTCAATGTATACTCTCTCAGTTTGTTATCCGCTGCTGAATCCTCGCTGTCGGCAAACTCTCCATTAAATGTGAATGTGGGAACCAGGCCGAATATCGGCTTGGAATACACCCGGAGCACAATCTGTCTGAGCGAAGACGCTCTCCCCGTATGTCTAAATTTCTGTCTCACTTCATCTGGTGAGAAATACTGATCAATGAACGCATTGTAATCTTCTTCTTTGTCTGCGCTCTTTCCTAAGTCTCCAAATCCTTTTCCGAGAAATGATACACAGCTCTCAAAAAATAGCCCGCTTGAGTTTTCGGGCGACGCATAGAATAGCCCCGCTCCCCCTGCGGACTTTTGCTTTCCATCTTTTCTTACTCGGCTATAGGCTACATTGGGAGACACTTTTCCATACTTCCCGCTGAATATCGCGATGATATCCACTTCTCCGGAGTTATCATATGCCTGAAGTCCGGCACCAAGAGTAAGATTTTCTTTAACACCTCTTCTATAATTTGCACTGACACGAGCCTTACTCCGATATTTTATCCTACTTGGTTCCTGGAGATCCCATTTATGTGGCCAAAGAATTGTCACATCGAAATCGTCTTTCCCGGCTTCTGTCATACTATACCCACTGAAAAAATCAACGGTTAACGTCTCTGATCGTCCCAACTGATCAGATACTTTAACGACAACACCGGGAATTTTCGCCTCCTCTGGCAGATCGTTCACAGAATACTGTCCAGGTTTAAGTAGTTGCAGTGAGATAATCTCTCCATCCAGTATGCATTCTACTTTACTCAGGGTCGTTATAACGATTGGAGAACTACTATTAATTATGCTGCCATCCCCTCCCTGTCGGTAGATGCTTATCCCCAAACCAGACAAGGCCTGCTGAAATCCAATTGTGTTTTGCGTCGTTGTATCCCCTCCGATGATACGTACATTATGGGCATCGTTTTTATACCTCACACGAGTATAAGTTCTGTAACAAGGAGCCTTTTGCAGCTCGTCCCCATAGGCCCGGTTTGCCATTTTACAGTACGTATCCGTCTTATCGTACAATTCTGCCGAATCGGCCAACACTGGGCGCCAATTTCCAGCACTCTGTAGAAAACTTGCGAACGTAAACTGCCTGCCGTAGTACCATCCACCATCAATTGTCCAATCCCCGTGGATAAACACAGGCATTAAACCAACCGCAGATGTATTTTTCTCTCCGAAGGCTCGCTCATTTTTCCTTTCATGGGCAAGTTTTATGTTCAGAAAACTCTCCCGAATAGAACCGTCGTCAGGCACATCTGACTTCTCCTCTTTCTTCTCTGCTATATCGGGGGATCCTTCACCATACGACAGATCAACATCATCTGCCAACAGTGCTGTAAATACAGTAAAAAACACCAACACACCATATACTTTTCCATACATGAAAAAACCTCACGATAAACTGGTGCAAGGCTAACACAAGATAAAATTCATTGCAAAAAGAAAAATTACCAAATAAATGATCACCCGCGGCAAGCCGCGGGGTATTTAATTGACTTTCAGACTTTTTCCTTTTGTAATGCTCGGCAAGCCGCGGGGAATATATCCCTAAATAGAGATTAAACGTAATTTCCATAAAACGTGGCTAGATACTTATCGCCTGATATAATAAATTCCGAATACCCTCAAATTACAGTGGGATCCACAGCTCAATTTGTAGTATTTATTTTCACTGCGGCTTCCTAACACATATTCCACTTCAAGTCCTCCACCTAATTTTTTGCATGGACTTAGTAAAAACCCTGCAACAAACGATGGCGCTAGCTTCGAGCTTCTTAGATTTTCCTGAGGATTAACTACCGCGACAGTCCTATGAGCGATTCCAGCACCAAAATATATTGCACCTGTGGAACTCATTGCACGACCAACACTAATATGAAGTCGTGCACGAATTCCATTCGCTTCCAACGATACATTTCTATCACCTAGAGTAGCTCCTTGGAATTGCTTTTTATGAAAATCAACCCCTAGCAAACATCCAAAAAATACATTTGGATATGCATTCTGTTTTCTGAAAGATCCAAGGCCTACTGTTACGCCAACGTTACTAAATGCTTTACTTACCGTTGAATCATTCTCTTTTCTTTTCGCTTCAATATCAACATGCGAGGCTACCCCACCAGCACAAAAACAAAATCCTTCAAAATTCTCAGCGGAATAGTCACGACAAGAGACATCAGCCACATGTAACATTGTAAAAACAAACGTAGCTAACAAAATCTTCCTCATACCAACCTCCACAAGATCAGACTTGATGCTACATAAAAATTAACAATAAAGCAATTAATATTTTATTCTCTCCAGCAGCGTAGATGAAATTCTATCATCCTTATCCTTGCTGCCACGGGATGAACCAAACTCGAAACTGTAGGCGTCCTTGAGACAGGCTCCGAATATTCCAGCTATGGTCGATATTATTCCAACTACTTCGCCGGGCAGATCTCCCCTGTAGGAGGTCAGTATCAGCAGACAGCAGATCAGTCCCAGTGCAGCTCCTATTACCATGATATTTAACCTTTTGTTGCGACCGTAGGCGTTTATCATACTCAGTTTATGATTGCCCACAACGCCGAAATTTTCAGAGCTCGACGTCTTGGAGATCGGTGCAACATTCACTCCGTCAGGTGTCTCCTGACTACGCCTGTCAACTACCTGCTGAATCTTATCCTTTATGGAAGACTTAACTGAGTCCACTATTATTTTTTCTATGGTCATTTTTCCCTCTTTAATTTTTTTTTCTTAACTCGTAAAAGCAATGGGAACCGAAAATTCGCTTTGGTTCAAAATACGCGGCCCAGAATGGCTTGACTGATCGCTCATGGTAGTGATCGCAGCCGTCCGTAAGATCCGGCCATTTTTCCGACAGAACATTTTCCGCCACCTCTATACAGATTTTGAAAATGACATTTTCCTCTGTGATGTTTTTCAATTCTCTGTGGTTTATATCCCGCGGATTCCAACAGGAAAATTGATGTGGAGCTAGACACACATCAAGCACTGTTTTTGCAAAATTTTTATTTTTTCTATTCACCACGACGTTTGCTATCGCAATAAGAGATGCTAATCCGAATTTGTAGAGTTCTCCACGCCCCTCCCCATATATCGTTTTTGCCAGTACATTTAAGTCCGCTTTTGAAAATTTCATGTTTCTTCCTTTACAAAATTGATAGTAATTAAATTGGTTTTTGGTATATGCAGAACGGCATTGCTTTTGTAGATGGATTTTTCATTGTTGCTCCTGTTGACTATTTCTATGCTACAGAATCCGCTTTTCAATTCATCGTACAGATTCGTTTTCTGTGATGAAGAAAAATTCTTCACTCCCACAAATTGATATCCAGATTCTAGCGGTTGATCTTTCGTGGGATCAATGCCAAGACTGCGCAGCGCACTGAGCGGAGATATCCGCAATTGCAAAAGTTTTCCATCATATGTGGTTCGGAAAATGCATGACTCCATCAGCCGTGGATGCATTCCGTACTCGCATAATCCACCGTAGGGATAAATTTTGCATTTTGCAAAAGTATTTTCGTGCACCAGTATACCTTTTTGATCTGTTATTTCCGATATAGAATCCGATGAAATGAGGAATTCTTTTTCAAATATACAACCAGATCCCATCATATTAATTTGATAGTTACCAAAATTACTACTCATGAAAGTATTTAGGTCATTTTCCAGCAGATACCTGCCGGTGTTTTCAAAATTAACCATAATTTTCGAGCAGCAGAATTTTGGATTATGCACATGTGATTGTTGATCAATCTGTGGAGATCCGTACAGATTCATGCGACTCAAGAGTCTGGAATTTTCGATCCGCTCCACGGTGGCACCGCTGGATATGGCCACTGGCACGATGCTGGCATTCAGCATAATAAAGTCAGGCCAGGCATTGGCTATCATCGCCGGGCACTCATCGTCGCCGGACTCCAGCATGATATAGGTTGAGAGATTTTCCTCAGTGTCTGGAGCATCTGCAAAGTCACGCTGATATCCCGTGGATAGCGATCTTATTCCTCTGGCGATTGTCATGATTGCTCCATTTCAAAATCCGGCAGTGTTATTTCCCTGGTGATCACCCTGGTGGTGTTCAAAGGATGTAGAAAGAGCCTAATTTTTGTTGCATGTTTTTTCAGCCTTCGCTTCAACTCCGAGCTATTGCTGGCGATGGTTCGAGATAGCATTTCTATCTGCTCCTCCGGAGAATTTTCTATCTGTATTTTTCGCACAATGTCAGCTGGATTTATCCTGTTTACATCATTGGCTATCTGAATTTCATAGGAATTTAGCCTATCAAAATTGCGTGACAGATCCGCACTGCGGCAACCAATGGTAAATTTTATTATTTTTCGATCAGCGTTTCCGATGAATCGCATTTTCGTAATTTTTCCGACAATACGCCCGTTTGGAAATCTTCTCTCATGGATTGTAATTTGGTCACCTACGCCTGCAAACATAAATTTGTTTGCTTCGATGCAGAAATCTATCTCTGTCCGTCGAGACGAATAATTAATCAGTGCGACTACCTTCTGCATAGCGTACTTTATCGCATTTTTCCCACGGTCCGTCGAAAAAAATGACGAACTCATGTCATCTACCAGCGCGTCAGGAATTTTTTGTACAAATTTCCATTTATCCGCCTCAAAATTTTCGGCAGATATGTGCGGAGATATGCATTCAAATATGTTGTTTTCGTGCTGAATTTTGTCACTGTTGCCGTAGTAGGTGAAATGATTCCAGGATGGATATTTCTTCGGCAACTGAATTGCATTTAGTCGCAGATATACATTTTTTTCACGTCCATGCGGAGACGATGGATTCAAAATTTTCACATTCACAAATTCAATTCGTTTCTGCCGGTATGCCCAGTTCAGCACCAATTGTCCGTCGAAATAGAATCGCCTGAAAACAACTTTTTTCACATCAGAGGATTGATTTTCCTGCACATGGAAATCCGGAGACAGCACCGAAAACCTATCCAGCAATCCTGTGGGATCTATTTCTCTGATGTTGCAATGGGCTAATCTATATCCATTTTGGAAGGAAA
This sequence comes from Holosporaceae bacterium, assembly GCA_031257475.1. Lineage (GTDB taxonomy): Bacteria > Pseudomonadota > Alphaproteobacteria > UBA3830 > UBA3830 > JAIRMQ01. The sequence continues at coordinate 9,877 of JAIROP010000001.1, read as the reverse complement.
AAATTTTCTCAATTCCGGATTTTATATCGGTGAAAGAATTGATTTTGTGTTGAGCAAACTGTGCCGCAATCATGGGAATAACATCTATGATTCCGTATTCATGCTGAATCCAGTTGGCGGATACGCGTAGATTGACAGTGCCATACGGTTCCCGCGCTAGCCTCACTCGAATGGAGTTTTGCAGAATCTCGCCACCTTCCACGTTAAAATTATTTTCACCGATATTTATATCAGACAGAGATAGATCTCCGTTTTTCATATCCCAGTGGAAGATTTTACTGTTCCCTTCCAAAAAAATTGTTGGATTTTTCAGATCCCGCAACGAAAAAAACAGATCGTCGAATAGGATGTGATTTCCATCAAGTCTGTGTTTATTAACAATGCGATACCGTTCCAAATTGTAGTTGGAAAACTCCGCCAACTTTGCCTGATAATCGTCCGGTTCCGCAATGAACTCCAATTCCACGGTCGAATCGCCAAAACCAATGGGAAAGGCGATCAACCTTCCGGAAAAGAGCAGCTCCACAGCATCGCCCTCGTGCATTTGTACGCCAATTTTCACGTATTTTTGTGGATTACTAAAACGTTTGGCCTCAAGGGACGCCTTGGCCATGGCAAATCCGCATTCCTTTTGAAAAATTTCCAGTGAAATGATTGCTTCGTCTCCACGCCAATCATTTTTTTCTTCGCAGAACGAAGAACTCCAATCAAATATTAATTTCATCTTCTTCCTTTTTTTCTATGGTTGTTGTAGGTTTAGCCCCTATGACATGGGAGAACTTAATGAGTCCAAGCTTTAGTGTGTATTACAGGGGTCTATTCTTTCTTGTAATGATGATGCTGGTGGGTTGTGGCAATGATATCATAGTAAAATTCATGGGAGAGAGACTTGACACCCTGCAGGTGCTGTTTTGTAGATTTTTTTTCGGATTAGTAACATTACTTCCATTCGCCATTCGCAGAGGCGTAGCGGTTTTCAAAACCAAACAACTTAAATCCAACCTAATCAGGGGAGTTCTCGGTGCGGTCAGCTTTTTCCTGTACACCCATTCTGTTATGCATCTTCTCCTCGTGGAAGTTGTGACGATTTTGTGGACTATCCCGCTTTTTATCATTGTTCTTTCCAGGCTTTTGCTAGGAGAGCGAGTCACCGTCGTAAGATGGGCTGCCACGCTAGTCGGTTTTTTTGGCTTATCAGCCATCACACTGTACAATGGTGACACTTCTCTCTCTTTGAAACTTCTGTACATTATACCAATTTCTTCTGCATTTCTTTTCGCACTGCAGGATGTGATGATAAAAAAGATCGTCGGAGAGGAAAATCGCAGCACAATGCTTCTCTACTTCGCCATTGTCACAAGTGTCCTAACAATCTTCCCGGCCATGCTGGTATGGATTTCTCCGACGCCCTACGAATATATTATGCTATTCCTACTGGGAGCTGGAGGCAACGGCATCCAATATTTCCTTTTCAAAGCTCTGCGGGAGACAGAGCTCTCAGCCCTGGCCCCGTTCAGGTATCTCGAGTTCCTGTTTAGCGCGACCTTCGCTTTTGTCTTCTTCTCGGAGATTCCGGGAATAAACGTTTTGATTGGAGCTATTATTCTCGTTCCCAGCACCCTCTACCTGGCCTACACAGAAAGAAAGAAGACATAGCGTATTTGTAGAGCAAATATCTCTCGCGTGTTGCCAGTATTTTAGGTTAAAGTTCTTCCAAGAATAATTTCCAACCACCAGACATTCCCCATTCATTCGTTTCGAGGCAAAAATTCATGACTTTCATGGTCAGCCAGGGACGGAAACAAACGAATACTTTTTCCTCGTGAGTTTCGGAAAGCGTAACGTCGCAATCATTCAGGTGGAATCTCACGGAGTCACCCAAGCCAGTGATGGCGCAGACGGAATCACGGACCGGAGGTCGAATCAACCCAACCCGATGTTCTCTGGGATTTATCCCCTGCCACAAATGCTGTATGCATCCAACAGAAATCTGCGACCCTATCCAAATCCCCTCGATAATGGGAGAATTGACGTCTTTGCAGGAAATTACGCTTTTGTAACGTCTCCGTTCATTGGTTTCCAGAAACAGCAGATCCCCATTTATGGATTTTTTAAATTCTCCGTTGGGGATGGGAGACAGTTCCTGCTGGCAATTGCGAGCGCTTTCCGGTGGCAGTCCAGCCACTCCAAGTATAAGGTCTGTTTCGCCCATTTAATCCATCCACTCTGGTAGAGTTGTTGGAGTCATTCGATCCAAATACTCCAGATACTCCGTCAGATTGTCTGCTTCTTCAGATTCTCTTTCTCTGCTATTTACATCACTCATCTTCATCTTCGTAGATCGCTTTCATTTTTAGTATCGCCACCAGGTGCACCATCAAATTATTTTTTTTACTTTCAACCGAATCTATTTTTATCTTTGCTCTCCCGATTTCGGCATCATCCTGGGCAAGTATTAACTCCTTGCTGATGATCTTGTTGATTGCTTTGAGCACATTATAGCTGGCCGAGGTAACCTCCTTGCCATCCATCACCGTTATTGAAAATTCCACACGGGAGATTAGATTTTTTCCCTGCAAAACATTTTTTAATTCGAAAATTAGATATGGCGTTTTTCGCATCTCTTCCGGCGGATGTGAAGGGAAGATGGCGAACGCCAACTCCTTTCCCATCGCTCTTATGAGACCAAGATCCCATGGTATCATTTTCTTCTCCTTTAATTATTTATTTCGGTCACGTGGAACAACACAAGATCCTGTGAAGGTTCCATCATCGGCCTCTGTGTTGGTTTGAAAATTTTATCTTTGATAACGACTCGAAACTCCTTTGGAAAATCACGACTCCATCTCACCGTGAAAAGATACAGCGCTCGCGTCGAAGATATGTCCTTTAATGAAACGGCTGCCCAAACTTCTTTCCACAGACTATATTCATGGACCCATAAATTCTCCGCCGATAGCTTTTTTTCCAGAGTTTCTATCCTTACTTTTACATTGAATAATCTTTTGCGCATGGTGTCAGATAATTCTCAAATTTAGAAAAGGACTGAGCAATTGCTTAACTCCCTGGGAGATTATTTCTTTTTGTTCATAGGAAAATCTCTCCTGAAAAGCGTTTGCAACCAGCATTAGGTTAGCCAGCTTTAGCTGATATGGAATATTTTCCACATCGTCGGCCATTCCTGCCTCATACCTAGTAGCCAAAGAAATTTTTCGTTTATTTTTGAAAAGTGATGCCTTTCTTATGCATAGGTAGAACTTACCCCCCTCTCTTTCCAGTGAATATTGATCGGAATCCACATCTAGATTATCTACCTCAACGCCTATTATTTTTAAAATCGGAGGCTTTGGCAATGGAATTTTCATTACTCCGCGACAAATGCTTGGATGATCGCCAGCAACGAAGCACAGGCTATCGATTGCATAGTTATCCAGCCTGTATTCCCAGGTTTGTTTTAAAATAGATTTCTGTAAGATAGATTCAATGGCCTCTCTGGTTGACTTTATCAGCCCACCGATAAGCATATCGTCAAAATCATGGTCCACCCGAAGATAATTTTTAGCTTCCCCAAGGGTAACAATCTCCTCAGATGGTCTTTCTATGAGATTCAACTGCATTTTTTCTCTCCGGATAATAGATAATTTTTTGGCTATTCTTGTTTTTCATCAAATTTCAACAGCTTAATAGCGTCAAAATCCACCACTCCGCCGCCAGTGCGTTTGGTGGCGTAGAATTCCACAAACGGCTTCGACGTGTATGGATCGCGCAAAATTTTTAATCCCTGACGGTCAACTATCTGATATCCATGATAAAAATCTCCGAAAGCAACAGAAATGGCGGATGTGCCCTCTTCGAGAGCTGGCATATCGTCATCCACTATCACCGGATATCCCAGCAGCGTCGATGGAGTTGCCTTTGCCAAGGTCGGTTGCCACAGATGTGCCCCGTCCTTGTTTTTTATCTTTCTGATTTCGGCCAGAGCAGATCTGGACATGAACCATCTTGCATTTTTCATGTAGACTGGTTTCAGAGAACATATTATGTCGATCAAGATATCTACGGCGACGTCATTGCTCTGGAATTTTCCAACTGCACCGCTGTAAAAATACTGAAGTTTGTTTTCATTCCTTTGCTTTTTGTTTCCGGCTTCAGCCTTCAGAAAACCAAGTGGTTTTTCCTCGCCGTCTCCCTTGACAAACGCTTCGTTTTCTAACGCAGCAATCTTCTCGGTAATCTTGGTTATCAGCCATTCCTCAACATCGATTTGTGTGTCATCCAAAAGTTTCTGACTCACCTTTGGTTTTGCGTAGACTTCGTGCACCGGAATTATGATTTTATTAATCTCCGGAGCATCAGTTTCGTTCCTTTCATCTTCATTCCTGGCTGCCCAACCTGCGTCCGGCATTTTGGAATCCATCAGCAGTTCCACAGAATTCGATGAAATAGTTATGACTCTGGAAATAGCCCTCATTGGAGACAGGAGTTTCAATCTGTCATTAATCCGCAGAGAAATTTCCTGCGGGATAAAGTAGGATCCACAGTTATCGTCCACATCGCTGAGCGATTTTTTCAGAAAATCACCTATTCCTGCGCGAATGTATTCATTAAAACTGGATTTGTTATACGTATCTCCATCTAAATTTTCAGATAGTGGCATGGTTTTATTGCTCTCGCTGACTTTCATTTTGTTGCTTTTTTCTCCATTGTTTTTGATAAATGCCTCGATGTTGCCATCCAATTCAGAGATGGCCTCTTCAATTTCACTATTCATTAATCCTCTCCCTTATTTTTTGTGCTATTCGGCGGATTCGTTGCAAAATATCGCCATCAGTTTTAATTTCACCGACAACAGCCTCTTCGCAGGCTGGAAAAGTCACCACCGATATTTCCAAAAGATCGATGTCCGTCAAATATTGTCTGTTGTTTTTGAAAAAATTATGTCGGATTTTATATCCTATGGAAAAACCGTCTATGGCTTTGTTTTTCAAAAGAAAATACACTTCGTTGGCTTTTGGAATTTCCAAAAGAAGTCGACCTTTTACGAATAAACCATATGTATCCTCATGAATTCCTTCTATTACTCCAATGGGACGGTGCATATCGTGCTGCCAGAGCAGTTTCGGCTTTTTACCGATGCCGAAATCTGCGACCGCGCTTTTGAATGCTCCATTAACAACCACATCACCATGTCCATCTAGGACATCGAATACGCTGGCATATCCTGATATTTCACCATTTTCATCCATTGATTTTAGATGCAAACCAGGAGTTAAAAATTTCATACTCTGTCCGTTCCTTCCATCTGCGGAAATCCTAAAATTTCTCTTTTCTCATTTGTGGTTAGGAAGTCCGCATTTGTTATTTTTTGCCACAAATTTTCTCGCTCAGAGATGAGGGCGTGTATCGAATCCAGATCGAAGACCATCTCAACGAATCGCTCAAACCTGGCTGATAGCCAGTTACTGAATTCCAAGCGAATAAACTCCGCCGCTGGTATCACAGTATCCTCCCAGAAGTGCAATCTTGCTTCCCTATAGTTATTGAAAGATGATTCTCCTCTGATACCCACAAGTACCGGAGGTACTCCGAAGGCCTGCACTATTTCGCGGGCGGCAAGACTTTTACCGGCGTTAAAATCCATATCTTTGGGGGATAGTCCCATTTCCTTCCATTCAAGACCGCCCTCTAAAACCATAACCCGACCGGAATTCGCTGGTCCCTCGTAGGCGTCGCGGATATCCGACCGCAGTTGCTGTCTCTGTTCATCCGTTAAATTCTCAGAATTTTTAACTACCAAACACCCGGATGGACGTCCTCCATTTTGCAGAATCGAAAGATTATGCTTGGACATAGCATTGTATTGATCTATGGCGCGCGAAGCCGCTTGGAGTGGACTAAATCCATACCAATCGTTCAGTGGATTGAAAAATTTCAGATGAAGAATATCCTGCTTCCCAATGTGAAATTTTGACGAATCTACATTGTAAGCATAGGAATCCACTGCCGTTTTGGATCTATTTGGTATTACCTGTATTCGATCACTACGCAGACAATGTAATTCATTTTTATTGTTACAATGCACAAATGCATTTCCAGATATGAGTAGATGGCTAACTACACTTTCCAGAAAAGAACTTTTAGTCTGTGATTCGTTGGGTCTCCGCAGTATTTTGGACAAAAACTCATCGTCAGTTTTATCATCACAATTTCTCACCGATACTGGAATTGAAGCAATTCCGTGGGCGATGAGATTAATGGCCCTGAACGCAAAGACATTTTTTTGAAATCCCTCCTCCGCAAGAGCGTCATATCGACACGGTGTCCACTGAGGATTATCAACGTTTTGATATGCAAAAAAAGTATCCTCTTTTTTACTAGTAAAGTACTTTAGCAAATTCAGCATATTTCCTCCGTTTCTTAAGTGTTTTTTGTTCTGAACAGCACTAAGATATTTTTATATTTGGAGAAATAAAACAAGCGCTTTAGAAAAAATGATGGCATTACAATGTGTTGATTGCAATTTTGTGATTTTGGCTGCTGGGAAATGCAAAAATATCACAGGGGCTCCGCCATCACCGTAAATTTCTTGACTCAGTGCAGCTGAAAACGATATCATCACCTGGTTTTTTAGAGGAGTTTTTCATGGACAAGGCAAAAGCGCTGGAAGCGGCGTTGTCACAGATCGAAAAAGCTTTTGGGAAAGGCTCCGTTATGAAGCTAGGCCAGCGAGGAAGTGTGGTGGATATAGAAACCGTTTCTACCGGGTCCATAGGATTAGACATGGCCCTGGGTGTCGGCGGTTTTCCCAAGGGGCGTATCGTGGAGATATTTGGCCCCGAAAGTTCTGGCAAGACTACTCTGGCGCTACATGCTGTTGCCGAATCCCAAAAGAATGGTGGCATCTGCGCCTACATTGATGCAGAGCATGCTTTAGATCCGGTTTATGCAAAAAATCTCGGTGTAGACGTGGATTCGCTGATCCTGTCGCAACCGGACACCGGAGAGCAAGCTCTGGAAATCGCGGATACTCTGGTTCGTTCTGGTGCAATAGATATACTTGTTGTGGATAGCGTGGCTGCTTTGGTTCCAAAGGCCGAAATAGAGGGAGAGATGGGGGATCCACACATGGGGCTGCAGGCTCGTCTAATGAGTCAGGCGCTGCGCAAGCTAACCTCCACGGTTTCCAAGTCGAAATGCATTATGATTTTTATCAACCAGATTCGCATGAAAATAGGTGTATTCTTCGGGAATCCAGAAACGACCACCGGGGGAAATGCTCTTAAATTTTATGCCTCGGTGCGGCTGGACATACGTCGGATTGGCACCATCAAGGAGAAGGAGCAGGTGATAGGCAATCAGGTGCGTGTGAAAGTCGTAAAGAATAAAGTATCCCCTCCATTTAAGGTTGTGGATTTTGATATCATATATGGAGAAGGCATTTCAAAAAGTGGTGAGTTATTGGATATCGGAGTAAAGATCGGGGCCGTAGAAAAGTCGGGATCATGGTACGCCTTTGAAACACAAAAACTTGGCCAGGGAAGAGAAGCGGCACGGTTATTTCTCAAGGAGAATGCCTCCGTCGCTGGAAAAATCGAGCAACTTATCCGCAATAATGGAGAGCTGGTCGCGGAAGTAACTGACGTAATTGTTGAGTAAATCAGAGCAACTCGGGAATATTTTGTTTTTTCCATTCCATATTTAACATTTTTTAACGGTTTATTTGATATCCGTTAGGCGGTGTGGGATAATGCTATTTGGTGTGCGGTGTTTTATATTGGAGAGTGGAGTATGTGTCATCTAAGTATGTGCTGTTGGGAGTCTATAGTAATATTGTCCGGAATATTGGCGCTGGCCTATGGGACATTCAAGGCAAAACGGATGCTGGAGCTCAGTGATGGCAATGAAAAAATGAGGGAGATTGCTCTGGCAATTCAGCAGGGAGCGTCTGCTTATCTGGATAGACAGTACAAGACCATTGCCATGGTTGGTGTTGTGATGATTCTGTTCATCGGCGTATTCATGGGGATATTTCCAGCGCTGGGATTTGTCCTGGGGTCTGTGTTATCTGGCGTAGCCGGCTATGTAGGAATGAATATCTCTGTCCGGGCCAATGTGCGCACGTCGGAGGCGGCCAAAAAAGGCATTGATTATGCTCTGGCCGTTGCCTATGACTCTGGCGCCATAACAGGATTTCTTGTGGTCGGATTGGGATTACTGGGAATATCACTTTTTTTCTTCTATCTTAAATCTTCCGTGACTGAGTCGCGATTGCTAACTGAATCTCTTATTTCTATGAGCTTTGGAGCATCTCTCATTTCTATATTTGCTCGCCTTGGAGGGGGAATTTTCACCAAAGGAGCCGATGTCGGGGCTGATCTGGTAGGAAAAGTTGAAGCCGGAATTCCAGAGGATGATCCACGCAATCCAGCCGTGATTGCCGATAATGTGGGTGATAATGTGGGGGATTGTGCAGGGATGGCGGCGGATCTCTTTGAAACATATGTTGTAACAATATCCGCCGCCATTGTTTTGGCCAGCATATTTTTCACCGGAGAGGCGAAATATATTCTCATGTTATTTCCTCTGGTAATTTCTGGAGTATGTATACTCGGTTCCCTTGTGGGCACGCTGTTTGTGCAGCTAGGGAGGGAAAAAAATGTTATGCATGCATTGTACAAGGGATTGTTTGCTTCGGCTGGCTTGGCATTTATCCTGATATACTTTTCAACAACCTATATGTTTGGCATGCCAACTCTCTTTCCTTCAAGCGGAGGAGGAGTGATCTCTGGATTTGGTTTGTTCGGCTGCGTAATCGTGGGTCTTGTTGAGACACTTCTTCTCGTTTTTATAACCGAATACTACACATCATACTCCTATAGACCGGTTATAAGCATCGCCAAAGCCTCGGAAACGGGTCACGGCACCAATATAATCCAGGGATTGGCCATATCCATGGAGGCGACAGCGTATCCCGTGATTAGCATATGCTTAGCAATACTGATTGCCTACCTCGCAGGAGGGTTGTATGGAATTGCTATAGCAGCAACAACGATGCTGGCCCTGGCAGGAACTATCATATCCATCGATGCCTATGGCCCGATCACCGATAATGCCGGCGGAATAGCCGAAATGGCCAAATTACCTGAAAAAATCCGAACAGTGACTGATACTCTTGATGCCGTGGGAAACACAACGAAGGCAGTAACCAAGGGATATGCCATTGGATCTGCAGGATTGGCATCTGTGGTACTTTTTGCTGCCTACACGCAGGATATTGCCCACTATTTTCCTCACCTGCGGCTCACGTTTGAGCTTGGTGATCCGTACATTGTGATTGGGTTATTTGTTGGAGGGCTGTTACCCTATTTGTTCAGCTCCTGTGGGATGAGAGCTGTTGGCAGAGCAGGAGGGCAGATTGTGGTCGAGGTCCGGGAACAATTCAGAACGATAAAGGGGATAATGACCGGCAAGGAAAAACCGAATTATACAAGGACCGTCGATATGTTAACCAAAGCAGCCATTCGAGAGATGATTTTCCCATCGCTGCTGCCGGTTCTGGCTCCGGGGGTGCTATACGGGATTCTGGGGGTGTTCGGAGGCACCGAAGCTGGGCTCAAAGGCGTTGGGGCAATGCTTTTGGGAACCATCCTTACTGGGATTTTCCTGGCTCTGTCCATGACATCCGGAGGAGGAGCCTGGGATAATGCCAAAAAATACATTGAAAAGGGACATTTTGGGGGCAAAGGATCCGAGGCACATCGAGCAGCGGTTACCGGAGACACCGTTGGAGATCCATACAAGGATACTGCAGGTCCTGCGATAAACCCAATGATTAAGATAATCAACATTGTCGCGCTATTATTGCTGGCATCGTTAT